>NZ_JBPKBJ010000037.1:0-38270 GCF_051390655.1 Acinetobacter sp. P1(2025) | reverse complement strand
TTTGTTTAAGATGAGATGTAACTCATTGAAATGTGTCATCATATTCGTCGTCAGAAAACAAGTATTATGCCATTATTTCAATGAGTTATCTTTTTTTGTCGTGTACAAAGAAAGGCGATATTCAAATAAAAGCTTCTTATCTTGATGATGCGACTGAAGCTCAAGTGATTTCATGGATGCCAAAGTGTGAGATCAAACTGCTAAAGCCAGATGTTTTACATGATCTTGCTTTGCGATCAACTGAGCAAGTTATACATCTTGTTAATCTGGAATCAAGAAAAATCATAATTGCATTAAAAAAGGGAGCAAAAAAAGCTCCCTTTTATCATTCTTTTCTTATTTAAAGAAATACCCCGTTTCAGGCGAGCTGGCATTAGCCATACGCTTACGTGGCATACGACCCGCTAAGAATGCTTCACGACCCGCTTCAACTGCTTTTTTCATCGCAGAAGCCATCAAAATAGGATTTTGAGCCGCAGCAATCGCTGTATTCATCAATACGCCATCGCAACCCAATTCCATTGCAATCGCAGCATCACTCGCAGTACCAACACCTGCATCCACTAAAACAGGGACTTTAGCGTTTTCTTTGATGATAGAAATGGTATGTGGATTCAAAATACCGAGACCAGAACCAATTAAACTACCTAAAGGCATGATTGCAACACAGCCCATACTTTCAAGTTCTTGCGCAACAATCGGATCATCCGAGGTGTAGACCATGATCTCAAAACCATCATCTATCAGGGTTTGCGCTGCTTTAAGTGTTGCAGTTACATTTGGATATAAGGTTTTTTCATCACCGAGTACTTCTAGCTTTACCAGATTGTGACCATCAAGTAGTTCACGAGCCAGCATGCAGGTACGAATTGCGCTATCTGCATCAAAACAGCCAGCTGTATTTGGCAGAATCGTGTATTTCTCAGGTGGGATGACTGAGAGTAAATTTGGTTGATCGGCATGCTGACCAATGTTTACGCGACGAATTGCAACGGTCACAATTTCAGCGCCACTCGCTTGAATCGCTAAATCAGTTTCATTGAGATCTTTATATTTACCAGTTCCGACCAGTAGACGAGATTGGAAAGTACGTGAACCAATAATTAAAGGGGAATCTTGCATGGGCTTACTCCATTTTTAGCCGATTAGCCGCCACCAACAGCTTGAATAATTTCAATACGATCTTCAGGAGCAATTGTTGTTTGCTCAAGTCTACTTTTCGGAATAATCTGTTGGTTTTTCTCTACAGCAAAGCGTTTGCCTTCAAGTGCCAAGCTTTGAATCAATTGCTGTAGATTTTCACATGACGTGTCTGTTGACTCGCCGTTTAAATAGATATGCATGATAAATCCTTATTTCGCATGTTTGATCGCATACCATGCGAGTAATAGCCAACCTGCAATCATAAATGCACCACCAATCGGAGTGATTGCACCTAATATTCGAGGTAAACCAAGCGACATAATGTATAACGAACCACAGAAAAATATGATGCCAATTTGAATCAAAATAAAAGGAATTTTTATTGGAAATGTTGGTATGGTTTTTTTGAGTACAGCTAAAATGAGTAAACCTAGAGCATGGTAGAAAAAATATTGTGTTGCAGTGCTCCACCAAGCGAGTTGCTCTACTGTGGCAATAGATTTAAGTCCATGAGCGCCAAAAGCACCTAACATAACTGCAAGTGCAAGATCAAACGCAGAAATTGCTATCCACATAATGAAAAATGGAACTGGAAAATTGATGAACAAAGTTAACATATTCGAAGCTTTTAACAAAGCTGGATAAAACAAAAGGGCATTGCCGCCCTTGTGTTTGTTCTGAATTTAACTTGCTGACATCGCAATTTTAATTTTTTCCATTGCATTCTTTTCAAGCTGGCGAATACGTTCAGCAGAAACGTTATATTCAGCAGCCAATTCATGCAAAGTTGATTTGTCATCGTCTAACCAACGACGCTGTAAAATATTACGAGAACGATCATCAAGTTGATCCATGGCCTCATGCAATGCAGAAGTACTTTGTTCTTCGTAATCTTCTTCTTCAATTAGGCGTGCAGGGTCGTAACGATTATCTTCTAGATAAAGTGCAGGTGCGGTGTGCGGTGTATCATCGTCATCATCACCTTGCGCTTCAAAAGCAGCATCGTAAGCGGTTAAACGACCTTCCATTTCGAGCACTTGCTCAGGCGTCACATTCAAATCATTTGCAATTGATTGAGCTTCTTCCAAAGTCAAACGTTTGCTTGATTTTTTAAGACTACGCAAATTGAAAAATAATTTGCGTTGAGCTTTCGTGGTAGCAATTTTAACAATTCGCCAGTTACGAATAACATATTCGTGAATTTCGGCTTTAATCCAATGCACAGCAAAAGAAACTAAGCGCACACCCATATTAGGATCAAAGCGCTTAACAGCTTTCATCAATCCGAGGTTACCTTCTTGGATGAGATCACCTTGTGGTAATCCGTAACCTGCATAGCTGCGTGCAATATGTACGACAAAACGTAAGTGTGACATTACCAAAAGTTTGGCAGCATCCAGATCTTGATCATAATAATAACGTTCAGCAAGTTCTTTCT
Organism: Acinetobacter sp. P1(2025); assembly: GCF_051390655.1. NCBI lineage: Bacteria > Pseudomonadati > Pseudomonadota > Gammaproteobacteria > Moraxellales > Moraxellaceae > Acinetobacter > Acinetobacter sp. P1(2025). Next base: position 35,689 of record NZ_JBPKBJ010000037.1, on the reverse strand, counting down.
CTTGCTCTGCCGTTAAAATAGGAATTTGATTGACAGTACTGATATATGCACCAAGGTTAACGCCTGGCGCAGACAATGACAGGGGCATCAATTGATTGCTGCTGTCAGTAGTCATGGAGTCTCCTTATAGGATGGTATTAAAGTCAATAATTTCATCTTAATGCGAATGTTCTTCATCACTAAGGAAATTTGAGTATAGAAATGTAAATATTTCAATTTTATCTTTACCGAGAGTTTATCAAAGAATCAAATAGATTCAATTAAATAGTGAAATTCTCGGTCTGAAATTTTCTGTGTTTGACATTGAAGTTGTTGAATTTGGCAATATCGTGTTACATCAATTTCACTATGCGGGTCTGATGATTTTAAAAGATATTGCTTTGATCCTGACGATTTCTTAATAGCGCGTTTCAACATCAAAAGTGGCATAGGGCAAGGTTGTCCTAGCGCATCAATTATTTCGGGCGAGCCTTCAATTTGAGACATAGTAATAAACAAAGCTTAATTGAAAATTATCTTAACAAACTTTCACTATTTTACACGGAAAAATTTTAGCAAAAAAAGCGCTAAATGGTTGAATAAAACAGATAGAGTGCTAGGAAATTACTAAAAATAAATCTATTAATTGGAATAAACCCGTGTTAAGCTCGATGCGTTTTAGAAAGTGTTTAATATAAATTTCTTGTATTAAACCCTATAACAAATGGATGTAACCGGAAATTGTTGATAGTTTTACAGAATGATTACAAGCTTTAAAATTATAAATATTTTAAAACCTTGTTGGCTCTGCTGTTTGCAACACCGGAAGGTCCTTATCTTTCAATATCTGAGGATTGACTTATGACAGCTCGTGAACAAGGCGTAGTAAAGTGGTTTAACGACACTAAAGGCTTTGGTTTTATTCAGCGTAATGGTGGTGATGACGTATTTGTTCATTTCCGCGCAATTGTAGGCGAAGGTCACCGTTCATTACGTGACGGCCAACGCGTAGAATTCAGCGTAGTTCAAGGACAAAAAGGTTTCCAAGCTGAAAACGTTCAGCCTTTAGACTAATTTGTTGCTTTAACGCAATAAAAGGCGCTCCAATGTTATTTGGGGCGTTTTTGTTTATAATAGCCACTTTCTTTAGTCATTGATGGTTCGAGAGCATATATGACGTCTGGTTTTGAAACCTTAAATTTACATCCGCAGTTGAAAAAAGCCATTGATGCTTTGGGGTTCACACAAATGACTCCTATTCAACAAAAGGTTTTAAAATATACATTAGCAGGGCATGATGCCATTGGTCGAGCACAGACAGGGACGGGTAAAACAGCTGCCTTTCTAATCAGTGTGATTAATGATTTATTAACCAATCCAGTACAAGAGCAACGTTTTCGTGGTGAACCACGAGCATTAATCTTAGCTCCTACTCGTGAGCTTGCATTACAGATTGAAAGTGATGCCCAGCATTTGACAAAGTTCACTGATCTACATCTTGTCACTCTATTAGGTGGTGTAGACTTTGAAAAACAAAAGAAAATGTTGGATCGCAACTTTGTTGATATTATTGTTGCAACGCCAGGGCGTTTAATTGATTTTGTTGAACAAAAAGAAGTTTGGTTAGATAAAATTGAATTTTTAGTGATTGATGAAGCTGATCGCCTGCTTGATATGGGATTTATCCCATCAGTAAAACGAATTGTTCGTTTTTCTCCATTCAAAGAGCAACGCCAAACTTTGATGTTTTCAGCAACATTTAGCTACGATGTATTGAATTTGGCAAGACAATGGTTATTTGAACCTGTTACGGTAGAAATTGAACCTGAACAGAAAACCAATAATGATGTCGAGCAACGAGTTTACGTTGTAGAAAACAAAGATAAATATAAATTGCTTCAAGAAATTCTTCGTGAAGAACCTATTGATAAGGTCATGATCTTTGCAAACCGTAGAGATCAAGTTCGTCGTTTATATGATCACTTAAAGCGTGATGGTTATAAAGTAGGAATGTTGTCTGGTGAAATTGCGCAAGACAAAAGGTTGAAGATGCTCGATCAGTTTAAACAAGGCAAAAACAATATTATGATTGCGACTGATGTTGCTGGTCGTGGTATTCATGTTGATGGTGTATCGCACGTCATTAACTTTACCTTGCCTGAGCAATCAGATGATTATGTTCATCGTATTGGTCGTACTGGACGTGCAGGTTCTCAAGGTGTAAGTATTAGCTTCTTATCAGAAGATGATGCGTTCTATTTGCCTGAGATTGAAAAGGCGATTGGGAAGAAATTACCCCTTACGCGAATCGAAGGATATTGTTGATTTGATTGAAGCAATTTCAAATTAGAATTTGTTTGTTGAATCATTTAAAAAGCTAAATCATGCGACGATTTAGCTTTTTTTATTTTTTAGTATGTTTTGCTACCCAAATGATACAAAAGATTAAGAATTTTTTTAAAATCCTGTGATTAGTTGCTGAATTGAAACAAATCAACATGTAGAATATGGCGCATTACCTGGGAGGATATTATGGCTCTAATCTCAATGCGCCAGCTCTTGGATCACGCTGCAGAACATAACTACGGCGTACCAGCGTTTAACGTAAACAACTTAGAACAAATGCGTGCAATTATGCTCGCAGCTGATGCAACGAATTCACCTGTAATCGTACAAGCTTCTGCTGGTGCGCGTAAATATGCAGGTGCACCTTTCTTACGTCATCTTATTTTAGCTGCGATTGAAGAATGGCCACATATTCCAGTGGTAATGCATCAAGATCACGGTACAAGCCCTGATGTCTGCCAACGCTCTATCCAGTTGGGCTTTAGCTCAGTGATGATGGATGGGTCTTTGGGGGCTGATGGTAAGACACCAACTTCATATGATTATAATGTTGATGTTACTCGTCGTGTTGTAGCTATGGCTCACGCATGTGGCGTTTCTGTTGAAGGTGAGATTGGTTGCTTAGGTAGCCTTGAAACTGGTATGGCTGGTGAAGAAGATGGTGTAGGCGCTGAGGGCGTACTAGACCATTCTCAATTGCTAACCTCTGTAGAAGAAGCAACTCAATTCGTTGCTGACACTGATGTCGATGCTTTAGCGATTGCTGTGGGTACTTCTCATGGCGCATACAAGTTTACTCGTCCACCTACAGGCGATATCTTGGCAATTGATCGAATCAAAGAAATTCATGCTGCGCTACCAAACACGCATCTTGTAATGCATGGTTCAAGCTCTGTACCACAAGAGTGGTTGGCGATTATTAACCAATATGGTGGTGATATTAAAGAAACTTACGGTGTGCCAGTAGATCAGCTTGTAGAAGCGATTAAACATGGTGTTCGTAAAATTAATATTGATACTGATTTGCGTTTAGCTTCTACGGGTGCAATGCGTCGTATGATGGCTGAGAAACCAAGTGAATTTGATCCACGTAAATTCTTTGGTGAAACAGTTGAAGCAATGAAAGACATTTGTATTGCACGTTATGAAGCATTTGGTACGGCTGGTAATGCAGATAAGATTCGCCCAATTTCTTTAGAGAAGATGGTTGATCGTTATAAGTGATTAACTTGTAACTTAAAAAAATAGCGGCCTTTGCCGCTATTTTTTTATTTGTATGAAAAAATGCCAGCATATAGCTGGCATTTTTTTGAGGCAGAATTTATTTTTGCTGCGCTTTTGAGTCTAAACTGACATCTTTAATTTCAACATATGCATTGGCGCGAAGCTCACGCATCCAAGTATCTACTTCAGTATCAAATTGACGTTCACCGAGAATCTGACGTGCCATACGTTCTTGTACTTCTTTGGTCATGTCTTGTTGGCGAGTATCCATCACTTGCAGGATGTGCCATCCAAATTGTGTTTGGAATGGTTTGCTAATTTGACCTACAGGAGTATTCTTCATTGTCTGTTCAAATTCAGCAACCATAACGCCCGGGCTAACCCAACCCAAGCTACCTCCATCACGAGCTGAACCTGTATCATTTGAATATGTTGCAGCAAGTGTTGCAAAATCTTCGCCAGCTTTAGCACGATTGTATAGACTATCAATCATTTGTTTAGCACGGTCTAAAGATACAACTTCAGAAGGTTGGATTAAAATATGACGTGTTTGGTATTGATCCACTAAAGCTTTTTGATCATTTTGTTTACGTTCAAGTAATTTAAGAACGTGGATACCATCACGAACATTAATAAGTTCAGTTGTTTGACCTATTTTCAATGGGGTGATTCGCGCTGCGAGTTCAGTTGGAATTTCAGAAAGTGATCTAAATCCCATGTCTGCGCCATCAACTTTCACAGAAGAAGTTGATAATTTAGAGCTGATTGCTTTTGGATCATCACTATTCGTAAGCGCATTTTTTACTTCTAAGGCAACTTTTTGTGCTTCTGCTGCATTATCTCCTGAGATACGCATATGAATCACATGGGCTTGAGTGCCTAATGCGGCTTGACCTTCAGGTGAATTTAGGAAATTTTCAACATCTAAGTCGCTGATTTTAATTCGCGACATTACTTGTTGTTGACGTAAGCGTCCGATTGCTAAATCTTCAGCAATACGGTTTCTTAAGTTTTCATATGTACCTGGCGCAATTGCATCTAGTTTTTGTTGGAACGCTTCTAAGGTAGTAGCGCCAGATTGATTTGCCACTTTCATAACAGCAGCATTTAAACTTTTTTCGTCGGCTTTAATACCGTAACGTTTAACTTGTTCTAATTGAGCTTGTCGGATGATCAATTGATCTAAAACTTGCATCTGTAAGTATTGTTGTGGTGGCACAGTTTTATTTTGTGCTTTAAGTTGATGCTCAGTTTCAGCAATTCCTTGTTCTAAATCACTTTTAAGAATGACACTACTATCCACAATTGCGACAACCTCATCCGTAGGTTGAGCAAAGCTATGCATTGATGAAGAAATTAGGGCGGCTAGAACAGTAGCTCTAAAGATATGTTGAATAGAATTTATCTTCATTAACGTTGTGTCCAAGATTGATTAATTTTGTTGAAACCTAAAACTCTGCTTTCTAAAAGTGAGGCAAGCTTATTATTTAAGGCGCCTAAACCTTTAAGTGTAAACTCAGCCATTACAGCACGCTTTCTACGTACATCAGGAGAATTAGGATCATCTAAATCGTTGTAGTACGAGCGTCCATATACAGAGACAGCCCAACAACAAGACTCATAATTGACGCCAAGTAAATACTCGCGCATCAAATTATTGTCTAAGTCATATTGAGCATGCCCCATAATACGCCAATTATCTTTTACAGGTTGTATAAAGGATGCAACAGCTTGATCATAAGAATCTTGACGGTCTGGAATGTCTTTACGATAAAAATAGCCTACATTGTAGAGATTACCTTTATCGCCGACGTAATATGCTTGAAAATCACGTTGTGCATTTTCACCATTAGACATCCATGCAGAATTGGCAGCTAAGGTGAAGTTTTGATTCAATTGACTCGCTAGGCTAATAATCGGACCTGTTCTTTTTTGCGTGTCGAACTCATCAGGTTCTTCGTTTAGGGTTACACGTCTGTCATTAAAATAATAACTTTGACCTAGACTCGCTCTAATACGCTCTAAGCCTTCTGTATCTAGTAAGCTGTATGTAACACCCAAAGATAAGAAATTATTATCCTCTAAGCGGTCGTGCCCATAAAAGCGGTAAGGGTTAAACAATTGATCATAACTAATAGATGCAGTTGTAGAGTCAAAGTTTGGATGATCATCTTGCTTTTTATAAGGTGAGTAAGCATAGAACGCTCTTGGTGAGATGCTTTGAAGATATTTGCCATCTTTCTCAAAAGTTACACCAGTTGCGAACGTAAATTGCGGCACAACGACAGACTTCTCTAAATCATCGGAAGCCGATAAGCCTAAACCTTCTTTAGTATCTTGATCGTAGAATGTATTAATCGTACGTACGGATAATTCAGGAATAGCGTAGAACCATGATGGTGTTATGTAGTTATAACGAACAGCAAATTGGTTATAGATACGAGTACCGCTTGATTCTAAAGCTGAGCCATCATTTATAGACTTTTTAAAATAAGCTGTATCATTATTAAACTCGTATTGTAAACCTTGTGGATTACCTGTTACATAATTGAGAAGGAACTGAGGTAAGCGAGCATAGGGTTTGTCTTTATCCTCAATCGTTTCATCTAGGGTTTGGAAATCTTCGACTTTTAACTGAGCTTTTAAGCCAGGAATGCCATTTTTATAATTCAATTCCCATGCACGACGTAGGTTCAAATCAGTTTTTGAATTTGGGCTTGAATTAAAATCAGAGAAATAATCTTTATCTGATGCATGGTTAAATTCTAGGTTCGTAGACCATTGATCTGTGATGTTCCAATTGTGTTCAAAATGTAAGTCATCACGATCTTTGTTGTCGTATTCGTTGTCATTTGGTAGGTAGCCACCCCAAATACGTCCTGAGCCAAAATTCTCAGTCATATATCTAAATTCTGCATCCAACTTTGCTCCACGTTTGCTCATAAAGCTTGGTGTGAGTGTTAGATCATAATTAGGTGCAAGATTAAGATAAACAGGAACAGTAAGTTGAGCACCACCATCATTGCTATAACCAAAATTTGGACTTAAAAGACCAGTGGTGCGCCTATCATCAATTGGGAAATTAAAATAAGGAACAGCTAAGACAGGAACATCTTTTACATATAGTTTAGTTCCTCTAGTCACACCACGACCAGTTTCTTGATTCAGTTCAATTTGTTTAGCCTGAATTTTCCATGCAGGTTTTTGTTCAGGTGGGCAGGCTGTATAACTAGCATCCTTAAGAATAACTAAATTTTCATTTTGGCGTTTGATTTGGCTTGCATGGCCATGAGCATGTTGTTGTTCAGAAATATAAAAACTGTTATTTAAGTCGCCAGTTTGGGTTTTTAAGTTGTAATTGATTTGATCGCTTTGGGTGAGTAAACCTGATTGAGCGAGTTGAACTCGACCTTTCGCATTTGCATATGTTTGAGATGAATCTAAAGTAACCTCATCTGCACGAATATTGCGACCTTCTTGGTCAATAATTACGTCACCTCGTAAAACCGAATCACCATTTGGATTGTAGTGACCATAGTCTGCCGTAATAACAGAGGTGGTGCTATTCGCATCTTTGGGTCTGCTTTCAGGGTTGATAGGCGTAATCCATGTACCTTGGCAAAAAGATGAGCTTAGATAGCGATTGTCACGCAATTGAGCTTCTGGTGCTGATTTGTCTACATAGTATTGCTGAAAAAAACTTTCGCCAGGGTAGGTTTCTTGGTCTTTCTGAATTTTGGCTTTGAGTTGAGCATTGTCTAGTGTAGAGACATGAGACGTGTTGGTTGCTGCGAAACCTGATTGAATCGAGCCGCCACACAAGAGTGTCAAAATAGCAGTTGCTAAAGGATTAAATTTAAACTGATGTTTCATTGTCTCATTAACCAGTATGCTAATTCACAATTAATTATTGTCGCATCATAGAGAAAAAGTTGATAAGTGGCTACACTTAAGCTTTCAAAATCTCAGCTAGTTTTAGATTTTATTGCAAATGAATACACAACGTGAACAATTGATACAAACTTGGCTTGAAGCCGTTCTCAAATCTGATCAGTTTGAAATCAACTTTCTTGCTGGAGATGCGAGTTTCCGCCGCTATGCACGAGTTGGGTTACAAAACAAAACATATATGCTCATGGATGCGCCTCCTGAAAAAGAAGATTGCGTTCCGTTTGTGACGATTGATGAATTCTTTGATGCGAATGGGGTGAGAGTTCCTCATATCGTTGCTAAAGATTTGGAGCAAGGATTATTATTGTTGGAAGATTTTGGTGATGTAGTGTTGTCAACATTGTTAAATGATAAAACAGTTGATCAATATTATGCCCAGAGCTTTAAACAACTTATTGAATTGCAGAAAATTGACGGGAAATCTCATTTGTCGGCATATTCATATGAGAAATTAATGACAGAGATGCGTCTGTTAACAGAATGGATGCTACCTTCATTAAATATTCAACCAACAGAACAGCAATTAGAAACAATTGAGCAAGCTTTCGATTTTCTTGCGATTGAAGCAACTAATCAACCTCAAGTAATCGTTCATCGTGATTTTCACAGTCGTAATCTGATGAAAATTGAAAATGAGCAAGAACTTGGTGTTATTGATTTCCAAGATGCGGTAATTGGTGCTGATACTTATGATTTAATCTCGATTACACGAGATGCCTATGTACAGTGGAATGCCGAGCGAGTTTATGAATGGTTTGAAGTCTTTTATAACTTGTTGCCAGCAAAAGCGAAAGAAAATCGGAGTTTTGAGCAGTTTAAGCGTGATGCTGATCTTATGGCGATTCAGCGCCATCTTAAAATTTTAGGTATTTTTGTTCGTTTATTCGAGCGTGATGGAAAATCAGGTTATCTAAAAGATCTGCCAAGAGTGATGTGGTATCTGCTTGAAGAAAGTCAAGGTTATGATGAATTGAATGACTTTATGCAATTTATGCGTGAAATCGTTATGCCAAAGTTCATTGCAAAATATGGTGATTATGAGGTTGCTGCATAATGAGAGCTATGATTCTTGCCGCAGGTCTTGGAAATCGTATGCGACCGCTCACGTTGCATACACCAAAACCTTTGCTTGAAGTTGGTGGAAAGCCTTTAATTGTTTGGCACATCGAAAAATTGCAAAAGATAGGTGTCTCTGAAATTGTGATCAATACTGCTTGGTTGGGAGACAAACTTGCGGCTGCTCTTGGAGATGGTTCTCAATTTGGTGTAACTATTTTATGGTCGCATGAGGGTGAGGGACTTGAGACGGCAGGTGGTATTATCAATGCATTGCCTTTATTGGGCGATAAGCCTTTCATTCTCGTCAATGGTGACGTCTGGACAACTATGGATTTCTCTTCATTGCTGAATGTTCATTTAGGTGACAAGCAAGCGCATTTAGTATTGGTTGATAATCCTCCTCAGCATTTGAAAGGTGATTTCATTTTATCCAATGATTTGGCTTATACATTTGAGCAGGAGCAATTGGGTGAAGCATTAACCTATAGTGGTATTGCGGTATTATCACCGAATATGTTTAAAGGTCTGGAGAATGGTAAGAGACCATTAGCACCTTTACTTAAACAGGCAATGTCACAAGAATTAGTTTCAGCTGAGAAAATGCAGGGTATTTGGGTTGATGTTGGTACGCCTGAGCGGTTAGAAGAGCTTGACAATAAAATTAAACAAGGTGAATTTGCCTAAGAAGATATTTGTCGTGCTTTGATGTTGTTGAACCAAGGCAGAAAATTTGATGGATTGTGCAGTTTATCATGAACATAGATGATTAACTGCATAATCGTTCAACAAGTCCTACTGTGTCTTGTATCAGAAATCGGTATACTGCACAGCAAATTTATCGAGATGTTACACTGTCATGCATCATTTTTTTCAAGAATTAAAGCAAGGTAGTCAAGCTTTAGGATTAAACCTCAGCGAAGAGGCTTTAACACTCTTATTAAAATATCAAGATGCGCTAGTATTGTGGAATAAGGCATATAACCTAACAGCAATACGCGACCCTAAAGAAATGCTGGTTAAACATTTATTAGATAGTTTAAGTATCTTGAATGATCTACCAAAAGGGCGTTTATTAGATGTAGGTACAGGTGGTGGAATGCCTGGAATGATTATTGCTTTATGTCAACCAGAACGTGATTGTGTTTTGCTTGATTCAAATGGTAAGAAAATTCGTTTTCTGAAACAGTTTATTGCTGATTTAAAACTGAAAAATGTAATTGCAGTGCAAACACGTGTTGAAAATGAAGACAGTATCAATGAACTTGGTCAGTTCGATGTAATTACAAGTCGAGCATTTGCTTCTCTAACTGACTTTGTGGATGCTGCACAGCCATATATGCATGAAAAAAGTATTATTGCAGCAATGAAAGGTTTGATTCCAACTGATGAACTTGATCAATTAAATGATCAATATCAGTCTCAGATTGTCGAATTGAAAGTACCAAGATTAGATGAACAACGTCATTTGCTTTTGCTTCAACGAATTTAATAAAAAATATTAAGGGTAATCATGGCACATATTATTGCAATTGCTAACCAAAAAGGTGGCGTGGGGAAAACAACAACCGCAGTTAATCTTGCTGCTTCTTTGGCGATTTTAAAGAAGCGTGTCTTGTTAGTTGATATGGACTCACAAGGTAATGCAACAATGGGGTCTGGCGTACAAAAGAATGACCTTTTGTATTCTGTTACTGATGTCTTATTAGGTGAAGTGCCGATCGAAACTGCGATTCAAAAAGCAGAAGTAGGATATAAGGTTTTGGGTGCAAACCGTGAGCTTGCAGGTGTAGAGCTAGCAATCGCTGAGCAAGAAGGTCGTGAATTTATCCTCAAAAAAGCATTAGAAGAGGTAGATTCAGCTTTTGATTACATTATTGTGGATTGTGCTCCAAGTCTAAGCTTGATTACTGTAAATGCACTTGCAGCAGTGAATGGTGTGATCATTCCGATGCAATGTGAGTACTATGCTTTAGAAGGCCTTGCAGATCTAACACAAACCATCGACCGTATACAAAAAGCACTCAATCCAAACTTGGAAATCATTGGTGTGTTACGTACCATGTATGATGCAAGAAATGCGTTAACACGTGATGTATCCTCTGAGCTTGAGCAATATTTTGGTAAAAAACTCTATGATACGGTTATCCCTCGTAATATTCGTTTGGCTGAAGCGCCAGCACATGGTTTACCTGTGATCTATTTTGAAAAGAGTTCTAAAGGTGCCGTTGCATATTTAAATTTGGCTGCGGAAATGCTTAAAAAAAGTAAAGTGAAAAAAGGAAGTGCTGTATGAGCATCAAAAAACGCGGATTGGCTAAAGGTCGTGGTTTAGATGCGTTGCTAGGTTCGATTCAAAAAGAAAAACTGCAACTAGAAGCACAAGCCTTGGATCATGGTCAACTCAAGCAAATTGATGTTAACTCGTTAAAGCGTGGAGAATATCAACCACGTCGTTTTATTCAAGAACAGGATTTACAAGAGCTTGCATCATCGATTGAAAAACATGGTGTAATGCAGCCTATCGTGATTCGTCCTGTGGATGATGAACAACATCCATATGAAATTATTGCGGGTGAGCGACGTTGGCGTGCTGCAATTATGGCGGGATTAACTGAAATTCCTGCAATTGTAAGAGAGTTGAATGATCAGGTCGCGATAGCATTAGCCTTAATTGAAAATATTCAACGCCAGGATTTAAATCCTATTGATCAAGCACTTGCATTGCAACGTTTTCATGATGAATTTGGTTTAAGTCACCAAGAAATTGCAGATACTGTTGGTAAAGCACGTACTACAGTTAGTAATTTGTTGCGCTTATTAAGTTTAGCAGACCCAATTAAAGATTATATGCAACAAGGTCAGATTGATATGGGGCATGCCCGTGCAATTTTGACTTTAAAGACTAAAGAACAAATTGAAGTTGCAAAAATCGTGATTGAAAAAGGTTTGTCAGTGCGTCAAACTGAGCAATTGGTTCGTGAGTGGAGTGAGCCAAAACCAGAAAAGGAGAAGGTAAAAATTTCTCCAGATATTGAACAATTAACTCAAAAGCTATCTGAACGCTTTGGTGCGAACGTCAAAATTGACCATAACCAACAAGGAAAAGGGAAAATGGTCATTCACTATCACTCATTGGATGAGTTGGATGGGATTCTAAATATTTGTTTGCCTAACTAATATTTAGGATTCGTCCTAATTATTTTAAATATTATTGGGGAATAATATGTGGGAACTGGTAAAAGCGGGCGGCTGGTTAATGCTGCCGCTTATTCTCTCATCAATTTTTACGGTTGCAATCACAATTGAACGCTACATTCGTTTGAAACGTTCTCAAGTATTACCTAGAGATTTATTTGTAAATGGTTCTAATGCTGAGACTGTAATTTCAAATTTGCAGCAAGAGCAAGCAAAGAAATCACCTTTAGGACGTATTCTACTTGCTGGGTACGAACACAAAGAACAGGGTGAACAATTTGCGCGTGCGCAAATGGAGGCGGCAGCTTCACAAGAAATTTCCTTCTTAGAGAAGAACATCAATTTCTTGGGCACATTGAGCGCAATAGCCCCTTTATTGGGTTTGCTTGGTACGGTTTTAGGTATTATTGAATCTTTCTTGGTGATTGATGTGGGATCAGCAGGAAATGCAAGTATGATGATGCCTGGTATTTCTAAAGCTTTGATCACAACGGCTGTTGGTATGTTAATTGCTATTCCAGCGATGATTGCTTATCGATACTTTCAACGTGTTGTACACGAATATACTGCTGAGTTAGAACAGCAATCTACCTTGTTCCATGCTGCACTTTTCTACAAAAAAGTACCACATGTACAAGAACATCGCCTTGCAAGCTAAGCATAGGTGATCAAATGAAATTCAAACGCTCTCAAGTTGAAGATATTCATATCAATTTGACACCAATGATTGACTGTATGTTATTTATTTTGGTGTTTTTATTACTTTCGACGACATTTAGTCAGCAAAGTCGTATAAATCTAACTTTGCCCGATGCTCAAGGTGTACCGCCTAAACAATTCGATCAAAAAATTGAAATCATGGTAGACTCCACAGGCCATTATTCCGTGAATGGTCAAGCATTATCGACAAAAGATACAGCTGATCTCAGTACAGCCATTAAGCAAGTTGCACAAGAACGTCGCGACTTTATGTTTATCATCGCTGCTGATGCTAAAGCCGCCCATCAGGATGTAATACGCGTGATGGATGTTGCGGGTCAGCTTGGGTTTGTAAACGTTAACATTAGCACTAAAGTTCCAACTAGAGGTTTCACCGAGTGAATCAAGATTTTAAGGTTTATTTACGCCTTTTAGCTTATCTAAAATCTTATTGGGGTATTGCCTTATTTGTATTACTTGGTTTTGGTATTAATGCGGCTACCGAAGTCTCGGTAGCCAAATTGCTGAAGTTTATTATTGATGCAATTCAAAATGGAAGCAGAGAAAACCTAAATCTGTTTCCTGCATTGATCGTGTTGTTAATGTTCTTTAGAGGTGTTGGATTATTCTTGGGTGGATATTTTACCGCTGTAATCTCAAGACGTTTGGTTTTTAGTATTCGTCAAGAGGTTTATGCGAAGCTGCTTAGACTGCCTGCACAATATTATTTAGATAATACCTCTGGTCATATTAGTGCAAAATTAATGTATAACGTGCAGCAATTAACAGCTGCATCCTCTGATTCTTTACAGACATTAGTCAAAGATGGCTTGATTGTCATAGGTTTATTAAGTTATTTATTTTATACCAACTGGCGCTTAACGATGTGTATTATCGTATTTATGCCAGTGATTGGTATTTTAGTTCGTGTAGCAGCAAAGCGCATGAGAAAGCTTTCGATACAAGTACAAAATACCATGGGTGATGTCAATCATGTGGTTCAGGAAACCATCAATGGTAACTCTGTAGTTAAAAGTTTCACTGGTGAAGCTTTTGAGCAACAACGCTTCTATAAGTCATCTGAAGAAAACCTTCGTCGTGGTTTGAAGATGGTGGTTGTTCAAAATATCAACAGTCCAGTGGTGCAACTGATATTGTCTTGTGCAATGGCAATCATTTTATGGTTAGCTTTGCGCCCGCAGGTTTTTGGTGACACATCTGCTGGCGAATTCGTCTCTTATATCACTGCTGCTGGTTTAATATCTAAGCCCGTAAAAAACTTAACTGATATCAATGAAAAACTTCAGCGCGGTTTAGCTGCAGCACATTCAGTTTTTGAATTATTGGATTTACCAGAAGAAGAAAATAAAGGGCAATTGAAGCCTCAATTGAAAGGTAATATTCGATTTGATCAAGCTTGCTTGGAATATTCTGATGGTACTAAAGCCATTAAAGATTTCTCTTTAAATATTCAAGCTGGTCAAACTATTGCACTCGTTGGGCGCTCAGGGGCTGGTAAAACCTCATTGGTAAACATGTTGCCGCGTTTCCAAGAGTTAAGTAGTGGCGGAATATATTTTGATGATATTCCTGTTCAAGAAATAGAGTTACTGTGTTTAAGATCGCAAATTGCAATGGTGAACCAACAAGTCGTTCTGTTTAATCGTTCAGTGCGTGACAATATCGCCTACGGACAATTACAAAATGCTAGCGATGAGCAAGTGATTGCTGCTGCTAAAGCTGCCTATGCACATGATTTCATCATGAATTTGCCTCAAGGTTATGACACTATACTTGGTGCTCAAGGTCTGAATTTATCTGGTGGACAACGTCAACGTATTGCGATTGCGAGAGCAATTCTGAAAGATTCGCCAATTCTAATTTTAGATGAGGCAACAAGCGCGCTTGATAACGAATCAGAATACTTTATACAACAAGCCTTTGATGAAGCGATGCAAGGTCGTACCACGATTGTAATTGCTCATCGATTATCTACAGTTGAAAATGCCGATTTGATTGTTGTGATGGATAAAGGACAAATTATCGAGCAAGGAACTCACTTAGAATTGATCGCTAAACAAGGAATGTATTATCAGTTACATCAGCGCAATTTTGAGGAAAATTAATCATGTCACTGGCACAGACGATTCAGACTGCTTGGAATAACCAAGAGAAATGGCTGATCGTTTTAAGACCATTGTCATGGCTTTATCGCTTTGCATTTTTGATGAATAAAGCGATGTACACACACAAGCTGAAGAAAATCTATACGGCACCAATCCCAGTTATGGTGATTGGAAATATTACAGTTGGCGGAAGTGGAAAAACCCCTTTGCTAATTCAACTAGTAAAATATTTGCAAAGCAAAGGGTTGTCGGTAGGTGTAATTAGTCGTGGCTATGGAGGGGTTGGTCCATTTCCAGCGCTGGTACATAAAGAGTCATCGCCTGAGATTATTGGTGATGAACCCGCTTTAATTGTTCAATCGACTGGTGTTGCAATGGCAGTTGGTCCAAATAGACAATCTTCTATAGAGTTATTATTGCAGAACTATTCATTGGATTTGATTATTAGTGATGATGGTCTTCAGCACTGGGCTTTAGATCGTCAAATTGAATGGATTGTTTTAGATCAAAATCGTGGTTTAGGTAATGAAAAGCTTTTGCCTGAAGGTTATTTGCGAGAGCCAAAATCACGTCTACAAAATAGTAGTGTGATTGTACATAGCAAACAGCCTCAATCATTGCTCAATATGCATTTGCAAGTGGGTAAGCCTTATTTACTCAGATCTGGTAATTTATCTAATCAATTCGATTCAAAGCAAAGCTATCATGCTGTGGTTGGTATTGGTTTTCCTCAGCGTTTTTATCAGACTTTGCAAAATTTAGGAATTGAGCAATTTCAAGCGCATGAGTTTCCAGATCATCATGAATATAAACTGAGTGATCTAAGTTTTCAGAATCTGAATGCGATTATCACAACACAAAAAGATGCTGTTAAATTAAAAGAAATTTTAATTCAACATCCAGAATTTAATATCCCTATTTGGGTTGTACCCGTAGAAGCCGTTTTATCATCCGATTGTTATGACTTGTTGGAGCAACAATTACAACAAGTTGGTATTCATTTGTCTTAGAGATATACCATGAAACACATTGTCATTCCTGCACGTTTTGCAAGTTCGAGATTACCAGCTAAACCATTATTGCTCATACATGGTCGTCCAATGATTTTACGGGTGGTTGATCAGGCAAAAAAAGTTGTGGGCTTTGATGATTTATGTGTTGCGACAGATGATGAGCGAATTGCCGAGATCTGTCGTGCAGAAGGCGTTGATGTGGTATTGACAAGCCCTGATCATCCATCTGGTACGGATCGTTTAAGTGAAGTAGCTCGTTTAAAAGGATGGGCTGAAGATGACATTATTGTGAATGTTCAGGGTGATGAACCTTTATTACCTGCAAAATTAGTTAAACAGGTTTCACAACTTCTCGTTGATAATCCAAACTGTTCAATGTCTACGTTGTGCGAGCCAATCAGCGCTTTGGATGAATTTCAGCGAGATAGTATCGTCAAAGTAGTTATGTCAAAACATAATGAAGCATTGTATTTTAGCCGCGCAACTATCCCTTATGATCGTGATGGGGCTAAACAGACACAGCAATCAATGCATAGCAGTGCTTACCGCCATCTAGGTTTGTATGCCTATCGAGTTAAACTATTACAAGAATATGTAACTTGGGATCAAGGGGTGCTTGAAAAATTAGAAAGTCTTGAGCAACTCAGAGTACTTGAAAATGGTCATCGCATTGCCATAGCTGTTGCTGAAGCAAACCTTCCACCTGGAGTTGATACTCAGGAAGATTTAGATCGATTAAACTCAATGTCTATCAGTTTCTTTGAATAATATGACAAAAGAAGTTCAAAGCTATGAACATTATCCTTGGCATCAGCAAACGTGGGATCTTTTAACCTCGCGTTTTCCTGATGTTGGGCATGGTTTATTGTTTTATGGAAAGAAAGGATGTGCTAAACAAGAGTTTACCGATAGATTTGTAGCATGGGTGTTATGTTTAAATAAACAATCTGAACATGCCTGTGGCGAATGTAGTAGCTGTCAATGGTTAAAGTCGGATACACATCCTAACTATGTTCACATCACAACAGATGAAGATAATAAAAAGCAAAATGCAAAAATTAAGATTGAAAAAATTCGAGATCTTTTACCTTTTGTTCAGCAAACTGGTGAAGGCTGGCGTGTTGTAGTCATTGAACCTGCTGAAGCTTTAAATATAGCTTCATCAAATGCTTTATTAAAAACTTTAGAAGAACCTGGTGAGAAAGTTGTTTTGATCTTGGTTGCAGATCATTATTTGAAATTACCTGCAACTATTCGGAGTCGATTGCAACACTTTGCATTAGATCGCTTAAAAGATGAGGATGCTCAGAATTTTTTGAAAGAAAGAATTTCTGACCTGAAACCACTACAACTGTCTTTACTACTCAATCTTGCTAATGGAATGCCATTAACTGCAATCGAAATACAAAACAGTGAGTGGTTAGATAAACGAGCATCATTTTTAAAAGATTGGTCTAAGCTTTGTTCTGAAAAGAGTATGCCTTTGCATTATGCTAATAAATGGTCGAAAGAGCTAAGTTTTGCAGATTTTATGGTTATGTTTGAATACTTGTTTGCGGATGTTATTCGTCTAAAGCTAAATCAGCAATTAAAAAATCAAGATTTAGTTTTTGATGATTTGGCTCAAATATATAACTTAGAAACTCTTTTCTCCATTTATTCGGATTTCCAGCAGAAAAAACTAATGTTAGAGCAAAATGTTCAGTCGCAATTAGTTATGGATGAGCTATTTATTCAGCTAATGAATGTCAATCAGTGACGCTATTTCTTAAATGCTTATAAATAGGTAAGTTATTTGAAACATTATTTGTTGTTTCTATTAATGTTTCTTATAATTCAAAAAATGAAACTTGATTGGGTTCAGCTAAGTAGGTTGACGGTGTTTATCGCACTTGTATTTGAAACCATGAGCGTTCATGCTTTATTACGGTTAATCAGCATCATATAAGAAACTTTAAGTAAATTAATAACAGGGGAATGTAATGCAACCACAAATGATGGGCGGGATTATACAAGTCAATATTCCTGACAAGGCTACCTTACAAGCGAGTTATATGCCTTTTGTACAAGGTGGTGGTTTATTTGTTCCGACTAAGCAAGCGGTAAAAATGGGACAAGAAGTTTTTATCCTTGCGACTCTGCCTGATCAATCACAGAAAATTCCTTTAACTGGTAAGGTGATTTGGATTTCGCACAAGCAAACCCATTTTAAACCACAAGGTTTTGCGATTCAGCTTGCAGGTGATAAAGGTGTTTATTATCGAACAGAGGCAGAAAGAATTTTAGCGGGTTCAAAAAGCCTTGATCGTCCAAGTTATACTATGTAATTAATTTTTTTAGGAACAAAGCGTGTTTGTTGATACCCATTGCCATTTAACCATGTTAGATCTTACGCCATACGGTGGAGATCTAGATCAAGCGCTCGATGCTGCACGTCAGGCAGGCGTAACTAAATTCATGGGGATATCTGTGGATTTAGAAGATCATATAAAATTGGCAGAAATTGCATCACGACACGATGATGTTGGTTACACAGTAGGGGTTCATCCATGTGAAGATCAACATGTCATGGCCCGAGCTACAACAGATTATTTGGTCGAGTTAGCTCAATCAGAGAAAGTGTGGGCTTTAGGTGAAACGGGTTTGGATTATTATCACAGTACTGATTTTGTTGAAGATCAGAAGCAATGCTTTGCTAGGCATATACAAGCATCAAAAATTGTAAAAAAACCTGTGGTTGTACATACGCGCTCGGCAAAACATGACACTGTAGATATTATTCGAGCTGAACAATCAACACACGGCATATTACATTGTTTCACAGAAGATTGGGAAACAGCGAAAGCGGTCTTAGATTGTGGTTACTATATTTCTTTTTCAGGAATCATTTCTTTCAAAAATGCTCAATCCCTTAGAGATGTTGCTAAGCAAGTTCCACTTGATCGTGTATTAATTGAAACAGATAGTCCGTATCTAGCACCTGTGCCATATCGTGGTAAAACAAATGAACCAAAATATGTGCCCTATGTAGCAAAAGCTCTAAGTGAAGTATATGATAAATCGCTTGAAGAGATTGGCATGATTACCATGCAAAATTTTGAAAATCTCTTAAATTTTAAATAACGGTTTGTAGTACTTGAAAAGAGAGTTATCACGTGAAGATGGATCGTCAAGCTCAGTTTAGAGCACGAGAAGCATTAATTTTTCAAATCGCTGAACAACTCTTATTAGAAAATGGTGAAGCGGGCATGACGCTTGATGCCCTTGCAGCAGAATTGGATTTAGCTAAAGGCACTTTATATAAGCATTTTCAAAGCAAAGATGAGCTGTATATGTTGCTGATCATTCGCAATGAAAAAATGCTGTTGGAAATGATTCAGGATACTGAGAAGTCATTTCCGGAGCATTTAGCTTTTTTTATGCTACATCATTTACATCATCCTGAACGTACCGCATTATTTCATCAAATAGAAGAACGTCTTTCAACAACTGGACAAGGAATACAGCTACTATTCAGTGAATTATATAAAATTCGACGTCAAAGATTACGCATTATTATTCGTATGACTGAAAGTTACCTGATTGATATCAATAGTAAGATGACGACACGAGATTATTTAGCCTCGATATGGTCTTTAACCTATGGTGCTGCGGTTATACTAAATTCAAGTTTCTATCAGCGTTACTTGGGCTCAAGAGATACACTACGTGTAGCTTATATAGAACAGGCTTTGGCGATGCCAAAACAGCTTGAACACACATTAACATAGTTGATTATGATCATGAAATCATCACTTCGATTACAGCAAGGTTTTACCCTAATTGAGATCATGGTGGTGATTGTAATCATGACGGTCATGGCATCACTTGTTGTTATGAATATTGGTGGTATAGATCAGCGTAAAGCAATGCAAGCCAGAGAGCTATTTATACTTGATCTGAAAAGAATAAATAAAGAATCTGCTGATCAATCAAAAGTATTTGCATTGAATTTTCAAAACGCAACGGATGTTTCGCCATTTACCTATAATTTATTTGAATATCACGACCAGAGCCTACAGCTCGTTCAGCAAGCTAATAAAACATGGCAGGTATATAAGGAATTTAAGCCTCGCCAATTACCAGATAACGTGTCCTTCAGCTTACAAGTTGTTGATGCTGAGCGGTATTCTAAAGCAAATAACGAGGATTTACTGGGGGGTAAATCTCCTCAACTAGTTTGGTTTGGCAATGGTGAAGTTAAACCTGTGAGAATTCAATTTTATTATCAGCAGCAACCGATTGGTAATGAATTGGAATTAGATTACTTGGGGAAAATACATGAAAATTAACACCTCAAATAAGATGACTAATCGACAATTCAGTTTGCTTGATAAAAAAACAGATAGTCTTAATTTTCAAGCAATTGCTGAGGTTAAACTAGATTCTCTCAAAATACAGAAAGGTTTTACGCTGTTAGAGGTGATGGTTGCTTTAGCTATTTTTGCGGTCGCTGCAATCGCGTTAACTAAAATAGCTATGCAGTATACCCAATCAACTTCAAATGCAATTTTACGTACTAAAGCCCAATTTGTGGCAATGAATGAAATCGCAACCATGGAAATAAATCAAGAGTGGCTTGAGGGAACACAATCTAAACAAGTGACTGCGCAGGGAGAAACTTGGCAAATCGATAAAAAAGCACAATCAACATTAAGCCCAAAAATCCAACGTATCGAGTTACAAGTAAGTTTATATAACACTGAACAAGGCAAAGTTGAGGCAGGAATTACCAATCTTGTATTCTTTAATTATCCTGCTAAAGTCAAAACATCATGAAAATCAAGAATGTTGTAATGAGGTTGGGTTTCACATTTAATGTTGTCTCAGAATGTCAGCAAAGTTCAACTAAGTCTTATTTACCTAAAAAAATTAAGAGTAATTTAGGTTTTACTTTAGTTGAGTTGCTTGTTGCGATTGCGATATTTGCAGTGCTTTCAATGTTGGGGTGGAAAGTTTTTGATTATCTCATCAAAGTGAAAGATAGAAATGCAGAACATGAAACACACTTATTTGAATTACAGGATGCTTATCAGCAATTTCTAAAAGATAGCATGCAGATAATTCCATTGACTGCAAATGATGGGCGACAATTACAAGCAGCTATGGTTTTGAATGATCGAAGTTTTAGTTTTAGTAAGGCTGGGGTATCTGATCCATTGAAGCAGGGACTTTCACCATATGAGCGAATAGAATACAGATATGATGCACAACAAAAAAAAGTTTACCGTTTGAAATATACAAATTTAAATATTCCTAATCGTGTGCAACCAGTATCAAGCACATTACTTGAAAATGTAGATCAATTTAGAATTTTGATTTTAAATCCACAAGAAATTAGCCAATCGCCTGAAAATATTAATGATCCAAATAATGTAAATGAATTAAAGAAGTTACCATTAGGTTTTAAAGTTCAATTGACGATTGCTGGTTCAGATTATGAGTGGATTTATAGTTTATTAAATGCCAATCAGTTATTGGTCAATCAGGAAACTCCACCATGATCAAGATTAAATCTTCTGAACAAGGTATAGCACTTCTCACAATATTGATCATGGTCGCATTGGCTACTATTTTGGCTGCAACAATTGCAAAACGTCAAAGTAATACTGTTGAAAATACGGGCTATTTGATGCGCCAAAATCAGTCTTTACTTTATGCAAAAAGTGCAGAGGCATTTTTTTCTGAATTATTGATTCAAGATAGTGAAAATGCAGGTAATCTTGATCATTTACAGGAAAGTTGGGCGAAACCAATGCCTCCGTTTCCAGTTGAAGATGGAGTAGTTTCTGGACGTTTAATTGATGATTCGGGAAAATTTAATTTAAATAATTTAATTAAGCCAGACGGAAAGGTGGATGATTCGGCTCGTCGGTGGTTTGAAAAACTATTAGTCAGAGTTGGATTGCCAGCGGAGTTGAGTCAAGCTGTCATTGATTGGCAAGATGCGGATGATGAAACTTCAGGTGCAATGGGGGCTGAAAGTAGTATTTATCAAGGAATGGATCCTGCATATTTAGCATCGAATACAAAGTTCCATAATGTTGAAGAATTAAAATTGGTTAGAGGATTCGAAGGTAAAAAATTTGATTTGATTCGTCCCTATGTTTCGGCCTTACCTGAACCGACAAAAATAAATATAAATACTGCACCTGCTTTATTGTTAGCAAGCATGGATCCAAAGGTGGATATGAAAGCGGTAGAGCAGGAGATCAAAGCAAAACAGGCAAACTTGACTTATTTTAATAATCTAGAGGACTTATGGAAATTGAATGCATTTTCTGGCATTGATGAGCAGAGCAAAACTGATGCAGGTAGCCTAATGGATGTGAAATCGAATTATTTTACCGCACAGATTGATGTGCTTTTAAGTGAGCGTAAGCGTCAATTCACAAGTTCTATGGCTAGAAAAGATAATCATGTAATTGTTTACTCAAGAAGTCTTGCACCTTTCAATTGATTTGATAATTGAATTATCAAATATCGACAAGGTTTAAAATCAATCCCAATGCTTGTTTTTTTGCTTTATAATAAAACTCGTTCGCAGATAAAGATTAGCTTGGTGCATGTTAATTCGTAAATTATTTAAGTTTGAAAATGCTCATATTGTACGCAATTGTACATCGGATCGCTGTAAGCGTTCGATTCATGGGCATAGTTATAAAGTTGAATTATTACTCAAAGCGTCAAAGTTAGATCATGGTCAGATGGTTTACGATTTTGGTTTGCTCAAAGGTGTTATAAAAGAACTTTTTGACAGTTTTGATCATGCCATTTGTTTTTGGCAAAAAGATGATGCTGCTTATATTGATGCATGTAAGACATTTAGTGCACGATGGATTTCATTGCCTGTTTCGCCTTCTGCCGAACAATTTTCACGTATTTTTTTCTATTTAGCTCAACAAGTCCTTCGCTCAACTACAACACAAAATGGTGAGGGTGATGTTCAAGTATATTCTGTGATTGTTCATGAAACTGATACTGGGTACGCCCAAAGTTTTCAGGAAGACATTGAAAATGAGCAAATGGGTATATTGAGTTTGGATCAAATTGTTTTTTCAGAACAAGTCGTATCAGAGTGGAGTGATCCACAGATATATGAGAACTTGAAACAAGGAATTAAGTTCGAAAATCCAGAAGTGGAATTACAAGTAACACTTTGAGTTTACTTGATTAAGTGAACTCAAATTAAGGAAAGTTGATGCAATTTACGGAACAACAGCTCAATAAATTAAATAAAATTCAGATTGATGAATCTTGGAAATATTCACTTTCTGAATTTTTACTTGGGCAAAAAATGGATAATTTACGCGAGTTTTTGCAACAAGAGAAACTTGCCCAAAAAACGATTTATCCGCCAAGCAAACAAATTTTTAATGCATTTAACACCACTCCACTTAACCATGTGAAAGTCGTCATACTTGGTCAGGATCCTTATCATGGACCGAATCAGGCGAATGGTTTAAGTTTTTCGGTACAAAGAGGGGTTGCATTACCTCCATCTTTACGTAA
This sequence comes from Acinetobacter sp. P1(2025), assembly GCF_051390655.1. Classification (NCBI taxonomy): domain Bacteria; kingdom Pseudomonadati; phylum Pseudomonadota; class Gammaproteobacteria; order Moraxellales; family Moraxellaceae; genus Acinetobacter; species Acinetobacter sp. P1(2025). Next base: position 12,546 of record NZ_JBPKBJ010000037.1, on the reverse strand, counting down.
TATTTTTCATGAATTGAACACTGATTTAGGTATACCTGTTTCTCGACATGGCGATTTGAGTAAATGGGCTGAGCAAGGTGTTTTATTGCTTAACAGTGTGCTGACGGTTGAAGCTGGTCAACCCACCTCACATCAGAAACAAGGTTGGGAAGATTTTACTGATAGTGTGATTGATGTGTTGAATGAACATCGTGAACGTATCGTATTTATATTATGGGGAGCTTATGCTCAACGTAAAGGACAGCGCATAGACCGTAACAAACATTTAGTTTTAAGTGCAGCCCACCCGTCACCTTTATCAGCAAACCGAGGTGGTTTTTTTGGCTGTAAAGTGTTTTCTAAAACAAATCAATATTTGAAACAACATGGCATTGAGCCTATAGACTGGCAATTGGACGCATAATGAATTCTCCCGATTTAAATAGCTATCATCCTGATTTGATTGTCGAGCACGCTAAAAATGGTTGGCGTATTGTTCGTTTGAACCGACCTAAATCATTACATGCATTGGATGAATCGATCGTAAGTGCTTTACTCAAAGTGTTCGAACATTTCCATGATGATGAAAGTGTAAAAGCGATTTGGTTTGATTCGACTACACCAAAAGCATTTTGCGCGGGTGGTGATGTTCGTAAATTGCGCCAATTGGTTATCAATAATGAAGTTGATACGGCTAATAAATTCTTTGAGCAAGAATATGCACTAGATTTACTGCTGCATAACTATGCTAAGCCTATTGTGGTTTGGGGTGAAGGTTATGTCATGGGTGGCGGACTAGGCTTATTTATGGCTGCACCATTTCGTTTGGTCACACCATATTCTCGTTTGGCTATGCCTGAGATTAATATTGGATTGTATCCTGATGTTGGTGGTAGTCGCTTCCTTGCTGATCGTGGTCAAATTGGTCTATTTACTGGTTTAACGGGTTCAATCATGACAGCTGCTGGAGCATTCAGTATTGGTTGGGCGACACATATTTGTGAAGCTCAGCGTGATAATGTGCTTCAAAAAGTATTGAATGTTGATTGGAATCATTATCCAGCTGGCGCATTTAGAGCAATCGATGACACCCTGAATAGCCTGCATCGTCCAGTTGCTTCTGGACCATTGCAAAATTCAATTGATGTTATCCATAGTGTTTGTCGTGGACAAAGCTTTGAGTATGATTACCAGGCCATTATTGGTTTGAGTGATGCAAGTAGTGATTGGTTACGTCAAGCTAGTGAGAATTTACAGAAGGGTTCTCCTAGCACTGCTGCGATTACTTGGTTGCTTTGGCAATGGGGTAAACAGGGTCACGCATGGGATGAGGTTTTTGCTTTAGAGTCACAAATTTCTGATTGGAAGATTCGTCATCCTGATTTCGTTGAGGGTGTGCGAGCACGTTTGGTTGATAAGGATCTTTCACCTGAATGGAAGTCTGCTGAAAAAATCACTTTGAAAGATATATTGTCTGATTGTCCACCAATTACAACAATTGATAGTTGGAATGCGTTGTTAAGACAATATGATGTAATTTCTTAAGTAGATATGACTGTTAATAAAGATGAATATTGGATGCAGTTTGCCTACGAGCAGGCTGCAATCGCAGCATCACAAGGTGAAATACCTGTTGGCGCTGTAATCGTGAGTCAAGATAAAATCATTGGCTCAGGTTACAATGCACCTATCCAATTGTCTGATCCTACGGCACATGCAGAGATTCAAGCGCTGCGCTCAGCTTGCCGAGCTATTGAAAATTATCGATTACCTGATGATGCTGTTTTATATGTGACGCTTGAACCTTGTACCATGTGTGTTGGTGCATTGATTCATGCAAGAGTTCAAAAAGTGATTTTTGCAACGACTGAGCCAAAAGCTGGTTCTGTTGTTAGTGCTCGTCAATTGCTAGATAATGGCTACTACAACCATAAATTTGTATTTGAACAAGGTTGTTTACAACAACAATGTTCAGCTCAACTAAGTGATTTTTTTAAGCAAAGAAGAAAAGAAAAGAAGCAAGCCCATTTATCTAAAACGTCCTTAAATGATTAAACATGTCTTTTGAGTTGTGGCAAACTAAGCCGCGATGATTTTAGTCAAATTAAAAAAGGCAAAGCTATGCGTAATGCAATCACTGTAAAAAAAGAGTTTCATGCACCTCTTTCAGAAGTGTTTGATTTATTGTCAAAACACGCAACTTATAATAAGGCTTTTGCTCCATTACAAGTGGTACGAGTTAAAGATTCGGCTGATCCAAAACGTCCAGATGGCATTGGGTCGGTTCGTCGAATGGGATTTGGTCCTGTAAAACCATTGCAAGAAGAAATTACATTATTGGAAGAAAATAAACGTATTGAGTATAAGTTGATTAACAATCCACTTGTAAAGCATCATTTGGGTCAAATTGATTTCAAAGAAATTACACCTTACGTAACATTGGTAACTTACAAGATTGAATTTACAGCAAAAGCACCTTTTGTGAGTAAATTAATTCTTGCACAACTTAAAGCAGCAATTACACTAGGTTTCTCAAAACTAGCGAAATCAGTTGCTCCATAAAGAGAAGAGAATGACAGTTCATATTATTACGATTGATGGTCCAAGCGGATCTGGAAAGGGTACGTTAGCTGCTAAGATTGCTGCACATTACCAATATAATTTATTAGATTCTGGTGCGTTATATCGTTTACTTGGACTGTCTTTGGCTCAAAAAAACTTATTAGAGCAACTTGAAACTAAGTTGGATGAATGTGTCGAAATTGCAACTCATTTAAATATCGAATTTAAATCAACAGAATCTACCACGATTATTCTACTCGATGGTGCTGATGTGACGAATGTGATACGCACGGAGGAAGTGGGGGAATATGCTTCTAAAGTTGCAGCAATTCCAGCATTACGTAAAGCGTTATTTGATCGTCAAAGAGCTTTTATCCAGTCTCCAGGATTGGTTGCTGATGGTCGTGATATGGCAACTTCTATTTTTCCTGAAGCTCAGGCAAAGATTTATCTAACCGCATCAGCACAATCACGAGCGGAGCGACGTGTAAAACAGTTGCAGGGTATGGGTCTTGATGCTAAAATAAGCGACATTTTATCTAACATACAGGCTAGAGATAAGCGAGATATGGAGCGTACAGTTGCTCCGCTCAAGCCAGCTGAAGATGCTTATATCGTTGATAGCTCTGAGATAGGTATCGATGAAGTATTTAAGCTCATGGTTGACTATATCGACAGTCGTATAAAATAGATATTGAATTAACTTTCAGTTGAAGCATTGCTTGATCAGATCTTTTGGACAATGTAACAACTTAACTTAACCGGCCTTGTCTGATCCAAGACCGCTGACTTTATCAGGTATATCATGACCGAATCTTTTGCAGCCCTCTTTGAAGAAAGTGAATTAAACCTCAACGTTGAAAAGGGTGCAGTCATCCAAGGTACTGTTGTTAGTATCGATTCTGACTGGGTTACTGTCGACACTGGCCTTAAATCTGAAGGCGTTGTTGATCGTGCTGAATTTTTAAATGAACAACGTGAACTTGAAGTTCAAGTTGGCGATACTGTTGACGTAGTTGTTGAAGCGCTAGACAACGGTATGGGTCAAACTGTTTTGTCACGTGAAAAAGCGAAACGTGCTGAAACTTGGACTAAACTTGAGAAAATCTTTGAAGACGGCGAAATCGTTACTGGTGTTATCTCTGGTAAGGTTAAAGGCGGTTTCACTGTTGACATCGGTCCTGTACGTGCATTCTTACCAGGTTCTTTAGTTGACACTCGTCCTATCCGTGACACAACTCACCTTGAAGGTAAAGAGTTAGAGTTCAAAGTAATCAAGCTTGATGCTAAACGTAACAACGTTGTTGTATCTCGTCGTGCTGTTATGGAAGCTGAATCTTCTGCTGACCGTGAAGCATTACTTGCTCAACTTGAAGAAGGTCAAACAGTTACTGGTACTATTAAGAACCTTACTGACTACGGTGCATTCGTTGATCTTGGTGGTATTGATGGTCTTCTTCATATCACAGATATGGCTTGGAAACGCATCAAACACCCTTCAGAAGTTGTTGAAGTTGGTCAAGAAGTTACAGTTAAAGTACTTAAATTTGACCGCGAGCGTAATCGTGTATCTTTAGGTCTTAAGCAATTAGGTGAAGATCCATGGTTAGCGATCATGAGCCGTTACCCTAAAGGTTCTATCGTTAAAGCGCGCGTTACTAACTTAACTGACTACGGTTGTTTTGCTGAAATCGCTGAAGGCGTTGAAGGTTTAGTACACGTTTCAGAAATGGACCACACAAACAAAAACATCCACCCATCTAAAGTAGTTCAGATTGGTGATGAAGTTGATGTTATGGTTCTTGAAGTTGACGAAGAACGTCGTCGTATTTCTTTAGGTATCAAACAAACTCGTGCTAACCCATGGGAAGAGTTTGCTAAATCTCATGAGAAAGGCGAAAAAGTTTCTGGTACGATCAAGTCTATTACTGACTTCGGTATCTTCATCGGTTTATCTGGTGGTATTGATGGTTTAGTTCACTTGTCTGATATTTCTTGGAACGAACAAGGCGAAGAAGCTATCCGTCGTTACAAGAAAGGTGACACAGTTGAAGCAGTTATCTTATCTGTTGATGCTGAAGGTAACCGTATCAGCCTTGGTATCAAGCAATTAAACAGCGATCCATTCAATGACTTCTTAGCTGCGAATGAACGTGGTGCTTTAGTTAAAGGTACTGTTACAGCTGTTGATGCTAAAGGTGCTACAGTTAAATTAGCTGATGACATCGAAGCAACTCTTAAAGCTTCTGAAATCAATCGTGACCGCGTTGAAGATGCAACTAAGTTCTTAGAAGTTGGTCAAGAAGTTGAAGCGAAGATCATCAATGTTGATCGTAAGTCTCGTTCTATCAACTTGTCTATCAAAGCGAAAGACGAAGCTGAAGAGAAAGAAGCTGTAAACAACGCTCGCCAAGCTGCTGCAACTCAAGCTGCAGAAAGCAATGGTCCTAAGACTATTGGTGACTTAATTAAAGCTCAAATGAAGTAATTTGTTAAAAAGTACATTTCTTGTAACAGAGATGTACTTTTTTATACAAAAATACTGTAAACGGTAGCGTAGTATTCATGTACTGCGCTACCGTTTTGTATTTAAACAGGTTATTATTAAAAACATTGAAAAGTAGCGATAATTAAAGAGGTCATCAATGACGACTGAAGCACTTAATAAATCTGATTTAATTGAACGGATTGCACTTAAAAACCCACACTTAGCTGAGCCTTTAGTTGAGGATGCAGTTAAGATCATGATTGATCAAATGATTGAAGCGCTCTCGAGTGGTGATCGTATTGAAATTCGTGGTTTTGGTAGCTTTGCATTACATCATCGTGAACCACGTCTAGGTCGTAATCCTAAAACTGGTAAGGCAGTTGATGTTGCAGCAAAAGCAGTACCACACTTCAAACCAGGTAAAGCTCTTCGTGATGCAGTAAACGAGTCAATTAAATAAAAAATAAATTAAATAAGTGAGGTGCGAATTATGCGCTATGTATTAATTGCATTACTTGTTGCTATATTTGGTTACGCATTAGCATTGGTTCTACAGAATCCAGCGGAATTGCAAGTAGATTTATTGTTTACTCAAGTTCCAGCCATGCGATTAGGTCTATTGCTTTTGCTAACACTTGCTTTAGGTATCGTGGTTGGATTATTGCTGGGTGTACAAGTTTTCCGAGTTTTTCAAAATAGTTGGGAAATTAAGCGCTTGCGTAAAGATATTGATCATTTGAGAAAAGAACAGATTCAACTTGCTCAGCAAGCTGCGGCTGAAGCTGCTGCGAGTGTTCGGCATGAGAAAACTGTTTTAGATGTTCATTCGAATGATAAAACGACGACGTTTTAATATTTTTAATATTCGAAAGGCTATTTCATAAGTGAAATAGCCTTTTTGTATTTTTAGATGCTTTGAATTTTAAATCTTCAACCAAAGATCTATTCTTTTAATTTATTTTCTAGCTGATCCATAAATTTGGCAAAAGCATTAAAGCTTTTTTCAATCACGATAATCGATTTCAATTTTATATCTGTAGACGTTGGATAATCGTCGAAAACATCTGTTCCAGCACCAATAGTATGCCCAGTCTCATGTGATAAATGTATTTCACTACAAAATTTTAGATTTAGACTTGCCTCTTTAGTTATCTCATTAAGAACATTGAATACAACATTTCCTGTAGCCTCCATCACTTCAATAGCAACATATCGAATAAAAGGACATTGATTTGATGTTAGTGAAACTAACTCATACGATAATTTTCTACTAGGGGACATTTCATCTCCCCATAAATATTTCAATGTATCGCTCAATAATTGAGACTGATCTAAATTTAGTTTTTTGAGATCATATAGATACCAAGGCCAATGGTTTGCATCTTCCTTGCAATGTAAGTTTATTGCCTCTTCATATTTATTCTGTGGGTTTGCATAAGGTAAGACATATTTATTAAGATCTGAAAAACTCATAATGAAATGAGCTAAATCTGGTAAAAATTTTAACCTTTGATCAATTGTCAGATTTTCATTTTTAAGAATATGAAAGAAGTGATGATTGCTAAACTGTATTTTTTTATGCTGTATTGTCGATTTGATAGCTTGCATTATTATTCCTTATTGTCGTTATTTTAGGATTAAAATATAACTTATTTTACCGTTTGTTTTATTTTAAATTGTAGCGGTTATGCTTATACATCAACCAAAGTCCTGCTAATCATATTTTACACTTCTGCAAAAACCTATTTATAATAGCGCCTTTAACTGACTTGGAAGAAAAGCTCTTGAGTATAATTGTTGCATTAGATGCAAAAAGCCAATACGAAGCTATGACTATTGTTGAACAACTTGATCCAACACTTTGTCGAGTAAAAGTGGGCAAAGAGCTTTTCACGCATGAAGGTCCATCGATTGTAAAAAAATTACAAGATACAGGTTTTGAAGTTTTTCTCGATCTTAAGTTTCACGATATTCCAAATACGACAGCGCAAGCTGTTTGTGCAGCTGCTGATCTAGGAGTATGGATGGTGAATGTCCATGCTTCAGGTGGTCGCAAGATGATGGAAACTTGTGTAGAACGTCTTAAAGCAGGTAAGTACCAAACACAATTAATCGCTGTGACTGTTCTTACATCTATGGGTAGAGAAGATTTGTTTGATATCGGTTTAGATGTCGAACCTGTTGATCATGTGAAACGTCTAGCAAAGCTTACTAAAGATAGTGGTTTAGATGGCGTGGTTTGTTCAGCTCAAGAAGCTAAAATTCTTCGTGAAATGCTGGGTCAAGAGTTTGCTTTAGTTACACCTGGTATTCGACCTGAAGGTACAAATGCAGATGATCAAAAACGAATCGTAACACCTAAGCAAGCGATGCTTGATGGATCTACTCATTTAGTAATTGGCCGCCCAATTACCAAGGCGGCTCAACCAACTGAAATGTTAAAATCTATTTTAGCTTCCATCTAATTCAATAAATTAGATTTTTAGATTCAGAAATAAGCTGATCAAGAGTGGAGCTAATAAAGATAATATTAGCCCGCTCATCATTGCGTGTGGTACGTAATGAGTCCCGCATGATTGCTTGACCATAGCCAAAGTGACATCCATAGATGTTGCACCTGCACTCGATATCGCGGAACGAGGAAAACGCCAACCTAAGCAATACATTAATAAAATTGCAAAAATTTCACGGAATAAATCAGTGAGTAAGGCAATCCCTCCATACTTTGCAGAATGCAATTCAGTAAATAGAATGCCAGACATTGAATACCAGCCATAACCCTGTGATAAAGCTAAAACTTCATTTAACTTAAAGGCTTTAGGTAAAAGATAATAATTTAATATAGATGCCAAGCATGAACCGACAAATGCAGCAAATGGTACTAAGAGTATTTTCCAACTTAACCAACTACGATCAAACTGTGTATGTGCGAGTTCGATACCGATTAAAAAGATAAAAACTAAAAGTAGATACCAGCTATTAAATGTAAACTGAATATTGCTATGGTTAATTATTAGTCCTAATAGAATACCAATTCCTAATGCTAAAAAAGCTTTCGCTATATTTTTTAAGGCGTTAAAAAAAAGATTAAATGAAATTTTGCCTTGTACGCTTTGCCGATCAATAAGCTTATATGTAATTAAACAAATACCAAATGCGAAAATAGAGGTGGTAAAAGCTATTAAAAGTGCAGGAGGTAGGATTGTGGTCGGGTTGTCAATTTGGTTGAGTGCTTGTGTCAATTCAAAAGCAACACTGACCAATAACACATATGAAAAATATGGAAGAATTTTAAAAATGAGATTGTTCAAATTTTTAGAAAGTCTTGGTGCAATAAAATAGCCTAAGCTAATCGCAATAAAAATTTGAAAAATTAGAATGACAGATTGCATAAAAAAAGCAGGTTACGAATAACCTGCTTATTATGAAGAATTATTGACTATGCTGCATTTGTTTTCGTAGTCGCTGAGTTATTAAGGAAATTATAGTCAGCAACATTTACTTTGCGAGTCTCTAACCAATATTTCCAAGTATACGTCGGCCATAATGAGAAATTCTTTCCATCAGCAGCTTGATACCAACTACTGCATCCGCCGGCTTGCCAAACAGTGCCTTTTAACTGCTCTTGTACGCGATCGTTAAATTGATCTTGAACAGCATGCTTAACTTCAACAGCTTGAGTTTTAGTGCTATCAACAGTTTGAATTAACTGTAGAATATAATTTACTTGTGACTCAATCATGAAAATTACAGAGTTGTGACCAAGGATTGTATTCGGACCTAATAATTGGAATAAATTAGGGAAATTCTTGGTTGCAATACCATAATAGCTTTCTGCGCCATCTTTCCAAGCTTGCTTAAGCTCAATACCGTTACGACCAAAGCAATCAAAGTGTTTGAGATAGATACGTGGATCAGTAATAAATCCAGTACCATAAATCAGACAGTCGATTTGACGTTCTTTGCCATCTTTAGTCACGATTCCATTCGCTGTAATTTCTTGAACGCCATCAGTGACTAGTTCAACATTTTTACGATTGAATGTAGGGAAATATTTATTTGAGATTAGAATTCGCTTACAGCCCATTACGAAATCTGGAGTAAGTTTTTTAGCGAGTTCTTTATCTTTTACTTGGAAGCGGATAAAGGCTTCAGCAAGCTTTTGACCATATTTCATGATTTGTGGTTGTACAATTGGCACAACTCGTGACTCATTTGTCCAATACAAACGACTACGATGAATTTGACGATAGATATTTGATGCTTTGAATAAAGATTTGCTTAGTTGAGAGTATTTACGTTCATCACGTGGAATCACCCAAGCTGCTGTACGTTGGAACACATAAAGTTGTTTAACATCTTTTGCAATTTCAGGAATATACTGAATCGCACTTCCACCAGTACCAATTGAAGCTACAGATTTACCATTCAAATCATAATTGTGATCCCACTGAGAAGAGTGGAAAACTTTACCTTTGAAGTTTTCAATTCCTTTTAAATGTGGAATTTGTGGAACATGTAATGGGCCAGATGCGAAAATTACAAATTGAGCTTCAAGTGTAGGTTGGTCTTTAAATTTTAAAGTCCAAACATTACGATTTTCATCAAATGTAGCATTGGTAACTTCATGATTGAACTTACAATAGTCTCTTAGCTTGTATTGAGTTGTGATTTCTTGAATATAATCAAAAATCTCATCAGCCTCAGCATAACGCTTTGACCAATCTGTTTTAGGCGCAAACGATAGAGAATACATGTGTGATTGAACATCACAAGCTGCCCCTGGATATTGGTTCTCTCTCCATGTACCACCAACATCGTTGGTTTTTTCTAATATTACAAAATCATTGATTTGGCTTTGTAATAGTCGAATACTCATTGCTAAACCACCAAAACCTGCACCGATAATTGCAACTTTTGTTTTTTGAATGGCATCTTTGGTTTGATCACGCATAGTCCACGCCCTACACATCTAAATTTTGTGCAAGTTTAAAGGTTTTGGTGAGATTAAATATGATTGTACAGACGCAAAACTTGATCATTTCGGCAATACACTTATTTGTATATTTCGAGTAAAACATTAAAGTTTTGTGAATAGTAATTGGGATTATGAAGCGATCTATCCTCGGATTGATGTATTTAATTCAAGGCATGCGACATGTTGGGATAGATGTGGACGCACGTTTGGCAAATATGGGGATACATGCTGAAGCTTTAGATCCAAGTACAATAATTCCAGACGAAATCGAATGGGATATCTTAAAACATATTAGCGAGGATATATCTCCAGAACAAGGTCTCGAAATAGGTCAGCACTATGCATTAGCTGGTTACGGTCCTTTTTTGATGTTACTAGTCACTAGTGAAAGCTTACATAAAGCACTTTTGAACGGTATACGTTTTCAGAAACTTACACATTTGTTTGGTTCACTACAGCTAAATATTACCGATAATAAAATTTATTTGTTTTACACTCCAATAGATTTGAATACTCATTTGGGGCAGTTGCGTGCTCAATGTGAGATTTCTGGTACATATAAATTCCTGCAAGATATTTTTAAAATGATGGGATTAGACATCCCTAAAATCCAGATTGAATTACCTTTTGAACATCCTAAAGATCTGCGATGGACTGAGGCTTACCAAGCTTATTATGGACATGATGTTAAGTTTGGATGTCATCAAGCGGCATTTATTATGCATGGCGTAAAAATTCTAGACATAAAAGTACCTTCAGCAGATGTATTAACTTATCGAATTTATGAAGAAAAGTGCCTACAAGATATCGAAAAATTCGAAAAAAGCTCCGATGGTATTTTAACAATTGTAGAGTACGTAGAAGGGTATCTTGAAATGCAAAATGGGGTAATTCCCACGATGTCAGAAACAGCATGCGCACTCAATATTCCTGAACGAACATTAAGGCATCAACTGCAACAGCTACAAACCAGTTATAAAGAAATTAGAGAGCGATTAATTAAACAAAAAGCCATTAAATTTATAGAAAATAGTGCCTATTCGATCGAGCAGGTTGCAGAAATGTTGGGATATTCAGAGCCAGCAGCCTTTAACCATGCATTTAAACGTTGGTTTGGACGAAGTCCTCGACAATATCATCGAAAAAACTAAATGCTTAAAAATGGTACATTATGATGTTTAAACTCTATGATAATTAAGCCTAAAATCTAATGTCTTTGAACTCAATGTTCGATATAATTTTCACCAATTAAAATTGCAATAACGCCTTATGTTAAATTCTAAACCAGACTCACATAGCACTGCATATACACCAACATCGCCTGCTGAGCGCTATGCTCAAGCTCTTGAGTCAGGGCAATTTATGCCTGATGAAGCTCAAGCGCAGGCAGTGCAAGAGTTAGATCGAGTATGGAAAGAGTTACTCACTCGCTATAAAGCTTCAAAAAAAGCATTTCGACGTTTCCGCAGACAAACATACCCAAAAGGTGTTTATATGTGGGGAGGTGTTGGTCGTGGTAAGACATGGTTGATGGATCAATTCTATGAATCTGTGCCTTTCCGCCGCAAGATACGTCTGCATTTTCATCACTTTATGCAGCACGTGCATAAAGAGTTAAATAAACTCTCTGGTCAGCGCAATCCTTTGGATATGGTTGCAGATCAGATTTATAAAGACGCTGTTGTAATTTGTTTTGATGAGTTTTTTGTATCGAATGTTACGGATGCCATGATCCTGAGTGATTTGTTTCAAAAACTATTTGAACGTGGTATCACACTGGTTGCAACTTCAAACATTGCACCTGAAGGCTTATATAAAAATGGTATCCATCGTGACCGTTTCATGCCAACGATTGAATGTGTACAAAAAAATTGCACAGTATTAAATGTTGATGCAGGAATTGATTACAGACTACGTGTATTGAAGCAAGCTCAATTGTTTAAATATCCATTGAGTGCTGATGCCCAAGTATGGATGTTAGAACGTTTCAATGCATTAACTCAGACTCAAGTGAAGTCAAACTCACCGATTATGATTAATAATCGTGTAGTTGAAACACTAGGGCATACAGAAGATGTTTTATGGTGTGAATTCTCAGAATTATGCTTTAAACCGAGAAGCCCTGCTGATTTTATTGAAATCGCAAATATCTACAACACTGTGTTAGTTAGTAATGTTCCACATTTAACAGATTTCCTTTCGGAAGGAACTCGTCGCTTTATTTATTTGGTCGATGAATTCTATGACAGAGGCGTTAAATTATTGATTACTTCAGAAGATTCGATTATTGAGTTATATGAAGGATCTAAATTAGCATTTGAAATTGAACGTACACGTTCAAGATTGTTAGAAATGCAATCAGATGCATATCTACACTCTGAACATCGCCAAATTGATATGGCTAAATCTTCATAATTTATAAAGGCTAGGACTTACGCACTATCATTTATAGATTCTCTGTGGTAGCAGATGATTTTTATCGAGAATAAAGTCATCAATGAAGTCTTTGATGATTGGTCTAAATAAGTTCTTTTGCCAA
>NZ_JBPKBJ010000036.1:0-38598 GCF_051390655.1 Acinetobacter sp. P1(2025) | reverse complement strand
TATAAATGGGTAGAGTACAGGTTGCTGTAGAAGCATGTTTAATTCGTCTAATCACAGATACTTTATAAAGCATTTTAATACTTTTTTGAATCTGTCAATGCGTAAGTCCTAAAAATACAAAAAATTAGAGTTTTCGTAAAATTTAAATCTATCAAAAACATAATTTTATTGAATTGAGTCTTTTTTGACCGTTCGTCGGGAATCCTTTTGCTACACTTGAGTGTACAATTGTGCACTGCTATTATCCTAATTAATGTGAACATCTGTACACTAGATGTAACAGTAAAAATATGCATTTCGCATATAAAAAGAGGAAATAGAAATGTCAGTACTTTTAGTTTTAGTTGTTGCGTCTTGTTCTGCTATCGCAGTAGGTCGTGTGGGAACTATCTTGTTAAACCAAGATGATAAATAAATAGTTTTATAAATAATGGTCTGTTAAGAGAGGTAATGATTATGTCAGTTGTATTTTTTCCAGTAATTGCGTTTGGTTTAGCTGTTGTAGTTGGTCGTATTGGTACTTTAATGTTCCAAGAGCAAGTACAAGAGTCAGAGTAAGTTTGATTAATTAAACTTTTGATGAGAGGTAATAAGTTATGGTGATTCCAACAATCTTATATCCAGTAATTGCTTTTGGATTGGCAATTGGTGTGGGACGTATCGGTACAATTGTTAAAGATGCGATGCGTGTAGATTTTACGACTGAAATGGATGATAGTCATGAACTTAGCTCAGAGAGCAGTAAAAACGCAGCAGCATAGAATTGCTAATGATGTTTCAAGCTGAAAAGCCCTGTAAATAAACGACAGGGCTTTTTTATTTCTGAAGAATAATATTTGGAACTTTTTTTAGAAAAATATCACGTGCGATGTCACCTTGCTGTTCAATGTTATATTCATTGAATTTCTTTCCAACTATAAATTGATATCGATAAGGGTTGTATTGTTTAAAACTTAGATAATAACCAAGTTGCAATATTGCACCTTTTACAATCACATTTGTGTTTTGCTGAAACTGCAGAATATGTGCAAGTTCATGAATGAAGAGACTTTGCAATCCGATTGAATATTTTGAGTAATCTTTACTAAAATTTTTTTGATGAACGTACAGGTTGCCATTTGGTGCTATAAATATGTTTTCAGGTTGCCAAGGTAGATAGGGGATATTGAAAATTTTTACTTCTGAATAATGAATAAGTTCACCAAATACAGATTGAGCAATCGAAATTTCACCATTAGTTAAGCCACGATACTCAAATTCTTGTATGTTGAGAAAGGAAATCAGTTCAGAGATCAGTCGAGATCTTAACCATTCAATACGATGCTTTAGAAGTTTATTCATTTGAGTTCTATAATTGTATTTGATTAAAAATATGACCTCAATTTAAATAAAAAAAGCCCCAGTTAAAACTGAGGCTTTACAACAACGAGAATGACAACTGCAAATAAAATCACTGTTGGCATTTCATTAAAGAAGCGCCAAAACTTATGAGATTTATAATGTGCATTCCCGATAAGTTTCTTTCGGTAATAGCCACATACAAAATGGTAAATGACTAGGAGTCCCACTAAAGCTACTTTAAGATAAAACCATAAGGCTTCATGATAATGGCGAGTGGCATCACCCCAATCCACAAGGAAATGGGCAGTCACAAGCGTGGCAATCATAGATGGCCACATGATGCCGCGATATAACTTACGTTCCATTACTTCAAAGCGTTGATGACTTACAGCATCTTCACTCATCGCATGATAAACATAAAGCCGTGGTAGATAGAACAACGCAGCGAACCAACACACCACAGCAATAATATGTAATGCTTTTACCCACAAGAAAGCATCAGAAGGTGCATCCATCGATAATCCTATGTGGGATTATGCATCCCACTTCTTGAAAATAAGGCAAGCGTTAACACCGCCAAAGCCAAAACTGTTACTCATCACAGTATTCAGTTTTGCATCACGTTTTTCAAGTACAATATCAAAACCTTTCGCGCCTTCATCTAGTTCTGTAACGTTGATGTTCGGTGCGATAAAGTCATTTTGCATCATTAGTACAGAGTAGATTGCTTCCTGTACACCTGCTGCACCCAAACTGTGGCCAGTCATTGATTTGGTTGAGCTTAGTGCAGGTACATTACCTTCACCAAAAGCACGTTCCATTGCTTTTAATTCGGTTACGTCACCCGCAGGTGTTGAAGTCCCGTGAGTATTGACATAGTCGATTTGTTCAATGCCGTGTTGTTTTGCTTCATCAAGTGCCATGAGGATACAGCGCGTAGCACCTTCACCAGATGGAGCAACCATGTCTGCACCGTCACTGTTGGCAGCATAAGCGACTACTTCTGCCAAAATGTTCGCACCACGAGCTTGAGCATGCTCAAGTGATTCAAGAACCACAAAGCCACCACCACCCGCGATCACGAAACCGTCACGGTCAGCTGAATAAGGACGAGATGCTGTTTCTGGTGTATCGTTATATTTAGAACACAATGCACCCATAGCATCAAAAAGTAAGCTTTGAGACCAGTGATCTTCTTCACCACCACCAGCAAGCATTAAATCTTGTTTACCTAATTGAATCAGGTTGTAAGCATAACCAATTGCATCAGCAGAAGTTGCACATGCACTAGTAATAGAGTGAGCAATACCTTGTAGTTTTAATGCAACACCAACGTTTGCAGTAATCGTATTACTCATGTTGCGTGGAACAAAGAAAGGTCCAATTTTACGTGCACCTTTTTCTTCCAGTAATTTAACCATCTCTGCAACAGAAGCAGTTGAGTTACCGCCACTACCACCAGCAATACCGTATCTTGGGTTGTTAGCTAGGTCTTCTTGTTTGAGACCTGCATGTTCAACGGCTGCAATAGCGGCATTGTAAGCATACATCGCACACACGCCCATGAAGCGTTTTAATTTACGATCAATGCCATCAAAATCTTGAACAGCTGCTGCACTCACATGACTTTTGAAATTAAGTTCAGCATAAGTTGGGTTAAAACGTGTCCCAGAGATTCCATTTTTTAGAGAATGAGTAACCTCTTCCAAAGAGTTACCGATACATGAGTTGATGCCCATACCAGTGATTACAACACGTTTCATTTACAGTTCCCTTTTATGGTAATACTAAGCCTTGTACAACATCGCTATAGTTAAAATCAGGAGAAAATAACGATCAAATCGGCTCATGAGTGAATGACACCATGATAGCAGAAAGGTTTTTTATTTCTTATGGCAAATATTATGTCTATTTTCAGTTATGTAAAGATTAGTAAGTTTAGAACGACTTAAGGTGAAAGCTAATGAAATTATACAGATTCAAGTTGAGATAAATCTGTATTCAACCTAGTATTTACCTAGAAATGCACAGATTAAAGAATAGAGGTACTTGATGACAAATTCTAAAAATAAGCAAACTTCAGGTTTATTTGCCCAAGCATTTGGAGTGGCTAAAAAGCTCAGCTCTGAATTGCAAAAACTTCAAGTTGCCCCGATAACCTCTGGTGCGAAACTTTCCAATTCATCTAATATTGTTGAAGGAAATGCGCGTTTCAAAAGTCCATTTGAAGTGGAGAAATATGAAAGCCCTCAACAAATGCTGCGTCAACAACTTCCTAAATTGTCACATCAATTGCTAGGTAAGCATTATACGAAGGTAAATAATGTGGCGACTTTTGTTTCACCTGATTTAGGTGAAAAAGTTTCAGATTATTTATTTCAATGGTTAAATGAATTTAGTTCAAATAGTTCTTTGACTGAAAAGATTCTCGAAGAAGCAGGAGTTAAAGATCTTGCTGAGTTGACACAGGATACTGGGCGCTCGCAACGTTTAAGTCAGGCACTCATTGAGCAAAATAAATTACTTGCAGCTGCTCAGGGATTAATTACTGGTGCTACTGGCGTTTGGGGTGCTGCAATCGATATACCTGCTTCGATTGTTTTGGCATTACGCACGATTTACCAAACTGGTCGCTCTCATGGTTTCGATTTATCTGAAGAGCTTGATCAAGATATTGTGGCCTTTATTTTTAAAGAAATTGATTTAGGTCTTGTCGCAGAAAAACAAACATTATTACTTGCTTTAAAAGCTTTACAATCAATGTTAGACACGCATGATTTGCAACATTTCCAACAGTTATTAGGCTCTAATAATGATGTTGAATTGTTGAAGAAGTGGTTGGTTGATGCTGATGGGCAATTTAAGTGGGGGTGGTTAAATCATATTCCACAAGCTTCCGTGATTGGGAAACTAACACCGATCGCGGGTGCAGTTGTCGGTGGTTTTTATAGCTGGAAACTTCTAGAAGATGTGGGGCATAAATCACAATCAGTTTTTGGGGCGGCGCGATTCTATATAAATGAGCATCCTAATGAAAAGGTTTCTCCATTAGAGGCGTATTACAAAGCTGAAGCATTATTAAGAAAAGCAACTCCGAAACTTTTACAGGCAACAGAACTTGATGTCGCAAGTAAAATAGCTCCAGCCGAAAATCTAAAAAATGATGTTATTACTCATGTAGCTGTTCAGACAAAAGATGAACTCATAGAAAATTCAACAAAAGATGAAAAGGTTGAAGAGAGTATTCAGAAGCTTGCTGAGCAACATGTAACAGAACATGAATATTCTCAACAAAAACCAGCGATTAAAGCGACAGATGGTGATGACACCTTGGCTGATGAGACGGAACAGTTATCCGAACAAAAGACAATAGATATTGAGCCTGCATCAACAAAGCATAGCTAATATATATGTGAAATATAAAAGCATCTAAAAGTTAACAAAAATCTAGAAATGGTCAACACTTGCTTTAGCCTGCAATGTTGACCATTTTTACTTCTTGACTTACAATTGTGTGCCCTTAAAAAGAGGTGCTTTTCTTTTTAAGGTTGTTTAATAACGGGAGAATTGCCAAATGGCAACAACAAATCAGTTGATCCGTAAGGGTCGTACAACTTTGATTGAAAAATCAAAAGTTCCTGCGTTGAAGGCTTGTCCACAACGTCGTGGTGTATGTACACGTGTATATACGACTACTCCTAAAAAACCTAACTCAGCAATGCGTAAGGTTTGCCGTGTTCGCTTAACTTCTGGTTTTGAAGTATCAAGCTATATCGGTGGTGAAGGTCATAACTTACAAGAGCACAGTGTTGTTCTAATCCGTGGTGGTCGTGTTAAAGACTTACCAGGTGTACGTTACCATACCGTTCGTGGTTCTTTAGACTGTGCTGGCGTGAAAGATCGTAACCAGTCACGTTCTAAATACGGTGCTAAACGTCCTAAGAAGTAATTCTAGGCAACCAGCCCAAACAACCCTTTAGCGTTTCGCTTGTTTGAATTCTTCATAGATTTGTAATTCAAGCGACGTATAGTAAGGCCAGCGTAGCGTACATGGCACTTGTACAAACTGCTGGATCATCCTGAAGTGTCATAATATTAGGTGTATTAAAATGCCAAGACGTCGCGTAGTCGCTGCTCGTGAGATCCTTCCAGATCCAAAATTTAGCAGCCAAACAATCGCTAAATTCATGAACCACGTAATGCAAGATGGTAAAAAATCTGTAGCTGAAGGTATCGTTTACGGTGCTTTAGAGCGTGTTCAAGAAAAAAACAAAGTAGACCCAGTTGAATTTTTCGAGACTACTCTTGAAAAAGTTCGTCCTATGGTCGAAGTAAAAGCACGCCGTGTTGGTGGTGCTACTTATCAAGTACCTATGGAAGTACGCCCATCCCGTCGTACTGCCTTAGCAATGCGTTGGTTAGTAGATGCTGCTGCTAAGCGTTCTGAAAAAACGATGGCTTTACGTCTTGCTGGTGAGTTGCTTGATGCAGCTGAAGGTAAAGGTGCAGCGATCAAAAAACGTGAAGACGTGCATCGTATGGCTGAAGCCAACAAAGCCTTCTCTCACTACCGTTTCTAAACGGATAAAACAGTCCCTAATCAGGAGAATATTCATGCGTACAGCAGCTCGATTCAACATCGCTCTTTATCAAAGTGGGAGCTTTGCGGGTATTTAAGTTGCCTGCTTGGATATTCGTGCGCATCAATTTAATTGATGCGTCCTGTTTTAAAGATAACATTTAGGAATGTAAGACATCATGGCTCGCCAAACCCCGATTACTCGTTACCGTAACATTGGTATTTCTGCGCACATTGACGCAGGTAAAACAACTACAACTGAACGTATCTTGTTCTACACAGGTGTATCTCACAAAATTGGTGAAGTACACGACGGTGCAGCAACAATGGACTGGATGGAACAAGAGCAAGAGCGTGGTATTACCATTACTTCTGCTGCTACGACTTGTTTCTGGTCTGGTATGGGCAACCAATTCGAACAACACCGTATCAACGTAATTGATACACCGGGACACGTTGACTTCACAATTGAAGTTGAGCGTTCTATGCGTGTTCTTGACGGTGCGTGCATGGTTTACTGTGCTGTTGGTGGTGTTCAACCTCAGTCTGAAACTGTATGGCGTCAAGCTAACAAATATAAAGTGCCTCGTTTAGCATTCGTGAACAAGATGGACCGTACTGGTGCAAACTTCTTCCGTGCTGTAGAGCAAGTTAAAACTCGTTTAGGTGGTAACCCTGTACCTATCGTTGTACCAATCGGTGCAGAAGATACATTTGCAGGTGTTGTAGATCTTATCGAAATGAAAGCGATTATCTGGGATGAACCATCTCAAGGTATGAAGTTTGAATATGGTGAGATTCCTGCTGACCTAGTTGATACTGCTAACGAATGGCGTACTAACATGGTTGAAGCGGCTGCTGAAGCTTCTGAAGAGTTAATGGATAAGTACCTTGAAGAGGGTGATCTTTCTAAAGAAGACATCGTTGCAGGTTTACGTGCTCGTACATTAGCATCTGAAATCCAAGTGATGCTTTGTGGTTCAGCATTCAAAAACAAAGGTGTTCAACGTATGTTGGATGCTGTGATTGAATTCTTACCATCGCCAACAGAAGTTAAAGCGATCGAAGGTATCCTTGACGATAAAGCTGAAACTAAAGCATCTCGTGAAGCATCTGACGAAGCTCCGTTCTCTGCGCTTGCGTTCAAAATCATGAACGACAAATTCGTTGGTAACTTAACTTTCGTACGTGTTTATTCTGGTGTTCTTAAACAAGGTGACCCAGTATATAACCCAGTTAAGTCTAAGCGTGAACGTATCGGTCGTATCGTGCAAATGCATGCGAATGAGCGTCAAGATCTTGATGAAATCCGTGCAGGTGATATCGCAGCGTGTGTAGGTCTTAAAGACGTTACAACTGGTGATACATTATGTGATGAGAAAAACATCATTACACTTGAGCGTATGGAATTCCCTGAGCCAGTAATTTCATTGGCTGTTGAACCAAAAACTAAAGCTGACCAAGAAAAAATGTCAATTGCTTTAGGTCGTTTGGCGAAAGAAGATCCATCGTTCCGTGTACGTACTGACGAAGAATCTGGTCAAACAATTATTGCTGGTATGGGTGAGCTTCACCTTGACATCATCGTTGACCGTATGAAACGTGAGTTCGGTGTTGAAGCGAATATCGGTAAACCAATGGTTGCTTATCGTGAAACGATTAAGAAAACTGTTGAGCAAGAAGGTAAATTCGTACGTCAAACAGGTGGTAAAGGTAAATTCGGTCATGTATATGTTCGTTTAGAGCCACTTGATGTTGAAGCTGCTGGTAAAGAATACGAATTCGCTGAAGAAGTTGTTGGTGGTGTAGTACCAAAAGAATTCTTCGGTGCAGTTGATAAAGGTATTCAAGAGCGTATGAAGAATGGTGTCTTGGCTGGTTACCCAGTTGTAGGCGTTAAAGCTGTTCTTTTTGACGGTTCTTACCACGATGTCGACTCTGATGAATTGTCGTTCAAAATGGCTGGTTCTTATGCGTTCCGTGATGGTTTCATGAAAGCAGATCCAATTCTTCTTGAACCTATCATGAAAGTTGAAGTAGAAACTCCAGAAGACTACATGGGCGATATCATGGGTGACTTAAACCGTCGTCGTGGTATGGTTCAAGGTATGGACGATCTTCCTGGTGGAACAAAAGCAATTAAAGCAGAAGTTCCATTAGCTGAGATGTTTGGTTACGCTACTCAAATGCGTTCTATGTCTCAAGGTCGTGCTACTTATTCTATGGAATTCGCTAAGTACGCTGAAACTCCACGTAACGTGGCTGAAGGCATCATCGCTAAGTTCCAAGCTGGCGGTAAAAAAGGTGACGACGAGTAATCTTTCGATTACTATATTACCCAACTAAAATTTAGTTAAAAACCAAGCGCTCATGAGCGACCCTCATGAGCAGTTTATAAAGGAAGATCATCATGGCTAAAGCCAAGTTTGAACGTAATAAACCACACGTAAACGTGGGTACAATTGGTCACGTTGACCATGGTAAAACAACTTTAACTGCTGCGATTGCAACAATTTGTGCAAAAACTTACGGCGGTGAAGCGAAAGATTACTCACAAATCGACTCTGCTCCTGAAGAAAAAGCACGTGGTATTACAATTAATACATCACACGTAGAATACGATTCTCCAATCCGTCACTACGCTCACGTAGACTGCCCGGGCCACGCCGATTATGTTAAAAACATGATTACTGGTGCTGCTCAGATGGACGGCGCGATCCTTGTATGTGCTGCGACTGATGGTCCAATGCCACAAACTCGTGAACACATCCTTCTTTCTCGTCAGGTAGGTGTACCTTACATCATCGTATTCTTAAACAAGTGTGACCTTGTTGATGATGAAGAATTACTTGAATTAGTAGAAATGGAAGTTCGTGAACTTCTTTCTACTTATGACTTCCCAGGTGATGACACTCCAATCATCCGTGGTTCAGCTCTTCAAGCATTAAACGGTAACGATGGTCCTTACGGTGAAGCTTCTGTTCTTGCACTTGTAGAAGCGCTTGACTCTTACATCCCAGAACCAGAGCGTGCAATCGATAAAGCATTCTTGATGCCAATCGAAGACGTATTCTCTATCTCTGGTCGTGGTACAGTAGTAACTGGTCGTGTAGAAGCTGGTATCATCAAAGTTGGTGAGTCTGTTGAAATCGTTGGTATCCGTGATACTCAAACGACTACAGTTACTGGCGTTGAAATGTTCCGTAAACTTCTTGACGAAGGTCGTGCGGGTGAGAACTGTGGTATCTTACTTCGTGGTACTAAGCGTGAAGACGTACAACGTGGTCAAGTACTTGCTAAACCAGGTACAATCAAGCCGCACACTAAATTCGATGCAGAAGTATACGTACTTTCTAAAGAAGAAGGTGGTCGTCATACTCCATTCCTTAACGGTTACCGTCCACAGTTCTACTTCCGTACAACTGACGTAACTGGCGCGATCAAATTACAAGATGGCGTAGAAATGGTAATGCCTGGTGACAACGTAGAAATGTCAGTAGAGTTAATCCACCCGATCGCAATGGACCCAGGTCTACGTTTTGCGATCCGTGAAGGTGGTCGTACTGTAGGTGCTGGTGTTGTTGCTAAAGTAACTGCATAATCGCCTAGAGTGATCAAAAAAACACCCCTTATGGGGTGTTTTTTTATATCAATTGTTTGACAATTTTATTGAATAGTGTCCCAAACTGATACTTTGCTGTCCCAAACTGCACTTAATTGATCCATATAAAAACGTAATATAAAACTCAAGAAAACGAACAAAAGTGCTCAGTGAAAAAAGTTCACTGAAAAGGAGTAGGCGGCATGAATGCTAAAGTAAATATTTCAAATCGTGCAGGTGCAAGTTTCCCAGTACGTCGTATGAATTTTGATTTTGATCAAGTACCTGAATACTGGATGAGTGGCTCAGCAGGTCTTACACATTTTATGACTGCATTATCTGCTTTATTTCCAGATGGTGAGAAATTATTTATTGATTCAGTTCGTGCTGTGCGTTATCACCCAGCGATTAAAGAGAATGAAGAGCTGCAAAAAGAGATTAGTGCGTTTATTGGTCAAGAAGCAATGCATACTCAAGAGCATGTTAATTTCAATGCTTCTGCTCAAAAATACGGTCATGATGTAAGAGCCTTAGAACAAATTACAGGTCGTTACATTCAATTTGCCTTAAATAATTTTTCGAAAATCGTAAAACCTTTTGGTATGACACGTGAGATGGTTGATCTCACCGCTACGACTGCCCTAGAGCATTTTACAGCGACGATTGCATCTGAATTATTGCGTAATAAGCATATCCAAGATTTGATGACAGATGACACAATGTCTTATATGTGGTTCTGGCATGCGGTTGAGGAGAATGAGCATAAAGCAGTTGCATATGATGTATATGAGTCTGTTTTTGGCACAGGAATTAAGGCATACGGCTTACGTACAACAGCGCTCGTATTTGCCATGACTTTAATTTTTATTCTTCAGTCATACTTCACTTTACGTTTGCTTAAGCAAGATAAAAAGCTAAATCTTAAAGAGTTGGGAATGATTTATAAGTATGGTTATAGTCCATCAAAAGGGATCATCGCAGGAATGGCAGGAGAAATGCTGGCGTACTTTAAACCACGTTTCCATCCGAATGATTTAGATACAGTTCAATTATTAAAAGATTGGAAATCGAAATTAGGTTTGTAAGCCTTATTTTCTTCAATACTGTTCGTTTTTAAAGGGCATGAATTTGCCCTTTTTCTATTTTAAATATTTTCATAAAAACTTGAAGACATGTCCTAAGATGATGCTTTTATGACCTTATCTGCACTTAATTAAAGCATGATAAACAGCGTATAAAATAAGAATGGATAAAAACAAAGAATGAATTCATCATTAAGGAGAATAAGGTATGAATGCTAAAGTCAATATTTCAAATCGTGCTGGCGCTAGTTTCCCTGTACGTCGAATGGATTTTGAGTTTGGTGATGTGCCTCGATATTGGGCAAATGGTGATGCTGCACTCACGCATTTTATGACTGCTTTATCAGCGCTATTTCCTGAAGGTGAACAATTTTTTGTAAACAGTACTCGTGCGGTTAGAAACGATCCTAAATTAGCTGACCCTCGTTTGCAGAAAGAAATTAGTGCTTTTATTGGTCAAGAAGCGATGCATTCGAAAGAGCATTTAGCGTTCAATGCATCTGCTCAAGCCTATGGTTATGATGTTCGTAAGATGGAAGAGCAAACAGGCAAAGTGATCAATTACGGTGTTAATGTAATCAGTACATTACTTAAACCTTTGGGTTTCAACAAAGAAATGATTGGATTAACTGGAACATGTGCTTTAGAGCATTTTACCTCTACAATTGCTGAGGAATTATTAAGTAATCCAGATATCCAATCGATGTTCATGGATGAGACAATGTATCATTTGTGGATGTGGCATGCTGTTGAAGAAAATGAACATAAAGCTGTTGCCTTTGATGTGTACGAGGCTATGTATGGACAAGGTGCTAAAGCTTATTTTATGAGATCACTAGCACTTGTGATTGCAATGGGTCTGATTTTTATTACCCAATCTTATTTCACTGCAAAACTACTCAAAACTGATGGAAAACTAACATGGCGTGACACGAAATATATGCTGAAGTTTATGTATGGTTATAAAGGTTTTATGACCCGTCAAATACCAACTTTACTGGCGTTCTTAAGACCTAAATTCCATCCAAATGACTACGACACCACTGAATTATTAAATAAATGGCGTGCCGAGTTAGGTTTTAATCCCCACTAAATAAAATGGGCAATCAATCAGATTGCCCATTTTTTTATTTAAATTTGGTTTTAAATTGTCGATAATCTGCCAATTAGGTTTTTGACAAGGTGTTCACGTGATTCGATTGATGCAAGAAAAGGATTTGGATAAAGTTGCTGAGATTGAATGTTTAGTTCAAACACATCCGTGGTCTAAAAAACAATTTCAGGAGTCTTTGCTTTCTTACCAATGCACAGTCTATGAAACTAAAAATCAAATAGTAGGATTCTGTATTTTACAGCCTGTGTTAGATGAAGCTAATTTGTTACTTATGGCGATCCATCCAAGCCAGCAGGGCAAAGGTCTTGGATACGAGTTGTTAGATTATTCAATTCAACTTTTAAAAAATAATCCTATCCAAATTTTTTTAGAAGTACGTCAAAGCAATCATGCTGCAATTCGTTTGTATGAAAAAATGGATTTTCATCAAATAGATTTACGCAAAAATTATTATCCCAATTTGGATGGTACAAAAGAGCATGCTGTGATTATGGTCAAAACATGCACTGATGATTTCGCGTCTTTATTTAAATCCTAAATTATTTAATGATTAGATCATCCCACTCTGAAGGTAGTGTACTCATGAGTGAGTTTCCGAGTTGATGAATTTCTTTCTCAGATAATGGGCGATTGAGTCTACGCCATTGACCATCTAGTAATAGTTCAAGTGGTGTGTATTGTGACTTGTAGTTCATTTTCGCTGAGTGTGGCACCCAATAACCAAGATACAAATAATCAAGATTTAGAGTTTTTACATATTCAATTTGTTTAAGAATGGCATAAACGCCCAAGGAGCGACGTTGTTCATCTGGGTCAAAGAATGTGTAAACCGCAGATAAACCATCATCCATCAAATCACAAGTAGAGACCGCAATTAGTTTTTGGTCTTTCCATAATTCGATAAAAAAACTTTCTGTGCAACTGTGTACGAGAAACTTCTCAAACTGATCATAGTTGGCTGGATACATATCACCATCTGAATGCCGCTCGTTTATATATCTCTCATAAAGCTGATAATGTTGTTCTGTCGCTTGCGAGGTAGGCAAGATATTCATGCTTAAATCTTGATTGCGTTTCCATGCCTTTTTTTGGCTGCTATTCATTTGAAATTCTTGAATAGGGACTCTACATGACAAACATTGACGACATAAATGACATTCTGGGCGATAAACAAAGTCACCACTGCGACGAAAACCAACACGTGACAGTTCGGATAATGTCACCACATCAATGCGATGAATTGGATCTAAGAACACCATTCGAGCTGATTTGTTATCGAGGTAACTGCAGTCGTGTGGTGGAGTAATATAATACTGTAAGTCATTTAAAAGGGACTTGGGTTGGTATGATTTCATTAATCTGTCCCTCCAAGGTGTTAATCCGTTAACCGTCTAATTTTGAAAAAAGAGCTATTGTTTTACTTGAAAATACACGTTCTTGATAACTTTTCCAATTGATAGAGGGGGTAATAATTACATCTTGTAACGATTTTAAATAGGCTTGGCGAGAAAGTGTACGTGCTCCAAGACTTAAAAGGTGATCGTTGACCAATTGGCAATCGATCCAAGGCAGTTGATTTTCCTGTCCAATTAACATCAGTGTATAGAATGCCATTTTAGAGACATCTGTTTCGGTGCTAAACATCGACTCACCAAAACATCCTTTACCAATAGTGACACCATACAAACCGCCTACAAGCTGTTCACTATTCCAGACTTCGACACTATAGGCATATCCTGCTTTAAATAGAGCTGAATATCCTTCAATTATATCTTCACTAATCCATGTCTCATTTGCATAACTTCGTGGTAACGAACAGGCACGAATGACTTGTTCAAATGCATGATTAATCGTAATTCGATAATCATGTTTTTTCATATTTCGTAGTAAGGACTTGCTAGGTTTATATGCTTGTGGTTCGATAATGCAACGTGGTTCAGGACTCCACCAACAGATAGGTTCATCTTCGTTGAACCATGGAAATAATCCATGTGTGTAGGCTTCAAATAATGTAGACGGTGAAAGATCTGCACCAATACAGATGAAACCATGTCCCTCAGGGTCTGCTTCAATAGGATCAGGAAAAATATATTGAGAGGGTGGAAGTTGATGCATAATAAAATGAATATGGAAAGGATTCAGATTAAACTAATCTAAGAAAGGTCGAATGGCAAATCTAGTACTTCGCCATTCGATCATCAATATTTATTTAAATAAACGCAATTGTTTCGCGATTTCCAACTTCTTACTTTCTAAAAATATTTGGGCTTTAGATTGGATAATTTCAATGCTTTTAACTTGATCTGAAACCGTTTGACCATCTTTATCTAAAACTAACCACCCAAGCTGTTGGATGACATCTTGCACATAGTAAGCAAAATCTGTTGCAGTCGTTAAACCCTCTATAAAGTGAGCGCGATAAAATAATTGATGAAAATGTTCAGTCGGTATACCAATGCCTGTGATTGGACTAATTAAAACGCCATAGTTTTGATGAAAACTCGCTTGTTTTAAAATGTAATGATTCAGATTATGGCAATGCTCTAACATTTTTTGAGATGGTTCATTATTTTGACATGGTTGAGCTAGTCCAAGATGGCACAGGATAACGAGCGCATTTAAGATTTTTGCATAGTGAAGCTCGGGAAAACTAGCTTCTAAATCTGCAATAGTGAGCGGTTGATAGTTAACTTCAGCAAATCGATTGCCAATTGGTTGATAAATTTCCTCTATCAAATTGAATGTCCCCAATAGTCCTGTAATGCTACTCGGTAATTGCTCTTTGGCTGTTAGAAGCACAAATGCTGTTTTTCGGAGTTTTGCTTGGACTTGTAATGGGGTTAAATTATTCTTGCCTCGAATAAATAAATCCCGTCTAAATTGTGTGTTGGCAAAATAATCTCGGCACTGTTCTTTGAAAATCGGGTGTTCAATCGCATTTAGAAATTGCTGATGTTCTTCTGAAAAATTAATGTTATCTAGATGCGTTCCTAAGTCTGTAGACCCAGCATAAGATAATTTAATTTCATCTAGGATTCTGACTACTTGCTGAAATGAAAAGCATTGCCAATCTTGATTCAAATATTCATGAATTAAGTAATTTGGATTTTGTTGTTTGAGATCGATTACTTTTTGCAAAGCATTGGGATTTCTTTGAGCAAAGATTGGATTTTGTTTAAGTAGTTCTTCGCTAAAATTTAATGCTTCATTTACTTTTTGCAGTGGGTTTGTACTTTTGCTATTAAATTTAAAATGGCTATGAAATAACTCGCGTATAGGCATATTGGCAGCCCAACCCGTCACGCAGTTATAACTGATATAGACAATACCATTGGGTTTTAAATATTTGCGAATGAATTTCAAAATGATGTGTTGGTTTTCATAGCTTATCCAGCTCCATATTCCATGTAGGCTAATTGAATCAAACATGGGTAAATCATTTCGATTTAATAATTCTTCAAAGCTATCATCAAAAAAATACGGTTTAGTTTGGCTATGTTGTGCTAATTGGTTGGCATGAGCTGCATGTGCAGGGTTAAAGTCCGTACCGTAAAAATTGGCATCAGTACTTGCTGCATGTATGTTGATGCTGACACCTTGCCCAAAGCCAAGTTCACAATGTGTTTGATTTGTCTGAATATCTGGACTATCTATCCCATTTAAAAGTAAGCAGAATTTTTGGAAGTTAGGGCTAAGATCACGATAATACCCATAGGTGTAATTGACTTCAGTTTGGTAGCCATTGGTCCATGTTGTTGTCATGTATTCATCCAAAATATAATTGTTGTTAAATAAAGCCATGTTTTTGATTGTATATATCATTTAACAAAAAAAGCCACCATAAAGATGGTGGCTTTTTAAACTTAATGTAAATTAGTTTAAATTATCAAGATACTTCTCAGCATCTAATGCTGCCATACAGCCTGAACCTGCTGAGGTAATCGCTTGACGATAGATACTATCAGCTACGTCACCAGCAGCAAAGACGCCTTCAATTGATGCTGCTGTTGCATTACCCGAAGTGCCACTTTGAACTTGAATATAACCATCACGTAAGTTCAATTGACCTTCAAACATATCTGTATTTGGTTTGTGTCCAATCGCAACAAATAGACCTTGTACTTGAACATCTTGTGTACTTGAATCTTGGGTAGATTTGATACGTACAGATGTTACACCAGTATTATCACCCAATACTTCATCGACTTGATGGTTCCAAATGATGCTGATCTTACCTTCTTTTTCTTTCGCAAAAAGATGATCTTGCAGAATCTTTTCAGAGCGCAAGCTGTCACGACGGTGAACTAATGTGACATGAGCTGCGATATTTGAAAGATAAAGTGCTTCTTCAACTGCAGTGTTACCACCACCCACAACCATGACATTTTGGTTCTTATAGAAGAAACCATCACATGTAGCACAAGCGCTTACACCTTGTCCCATGAATGCTGCTTCTGATTCAAGACCTAAATACTGAGCTGTCGCACCAGTTGCAATAATGAGAGCATCACATGTGTATTCTTCCATATCGCCTTTTAAAACAAACGGGCGTGTTTTTAAATCAACTTCATTGATATGGTCATATACGATTTCTGTACCAAAACGTTCAGCATGGGCTTGCATACGCTCCATAAGTACAGGACCAGTTAATCCTTCAGGGTCACCAGGCCAGTTATCAACTTCAGTCGTCGTTGTTAATTGACCACCGAGTTGTAAGCCAGCAATGAGTGTTGGTTTAAGGTTTGCACGCGCTGCATAAACTGCTGCACTGTAACCCGCAGGACCAGAACCCAAAATAATTAACCGTGAGTGACGAGCGCTCATTAAAGAACATCCTTTTTATATTGAAAATGCTAAAATTATACGTGAATCCGTAGGGGAGTGGGCTAAATCGATGATGATAATATTGATTAACTCAATCGAATTGCGCTATATCCGATCAGGATGTTAACAACAACAGTAAACAATCGTGCATCTTTTTTGTAAGAACACGTGCATAATATTAGACTTATTGATTAGGGTTGTTTAGACCTTAAATAATAGACAAACAAATAACGAAATTGGGTTACAGGACTGTATATGACTGCGGTGTCAAGTGTTTATGCACAACGCTTTTTAATGACATTATTTTTGATTTCTTTTGGCATTTATCTATTTCTTGCCACAGTAACCTATACTCCATTTGACCCAGGTTGGATGCATATATCTAGTGATACCCAACAGGTTTCAAATGCGAGCGGTGTTGCAGGTGCTTGGATCGCAGATTTGTTATTTGGATTCTTAGGATGGGCGAGTTTGCTGCTCCCGATTTTTTTGTTTATTGAAGCAATCCAAGTATGGTGGCC
Source organism: Acinetobacter sp. P1(2025) (assembly GCF_051390655.1). NCBI lineage: Bacteria > Pseudomonadati > Pseudomonadota > Gammaproteobacteria > Moraxellales > Moraxellaceae > Acinetobacter > Acinetobacter sp. P1(2025). The sequence goes on along the minus strand of NZ_JBPKBJ010000036.1, from coordinate 21,536 downwards.
AAGAAGTTTCCTGAACCGTCCGTTTCGTTATGCGGCACAATTCTTTCTCGTGTTATCTGTGGCGAGTTTGTTCTATCTGCATTGGAATACTCCTGCGGATACTCTAGATAATGCAGCTGGTGGAATTATTGGTTATGAGTTGGGACAAAGTCTAACTGGCTTGCTGACAATATATGGTGCAACGTTATTTTTACTCGCATTCAGTATTTTATTATTAACTTTAGCCTTTGGAATCCAATGGGATAAAACATGGATTACTCTAAAGAAAACACCCGCATATTTGCAGGATCTATTTTATAAGAATGTACCTCAACAAGAGTCAGCGTATGATCGTACTGAACAAATTACGATGACTGAAACACCGTTAAAAACCAATGCTCAGACTTCTGCTACTGTAGGTACAGAACCAGTATTAGCCAATCATTCTACTCACGATATTATAAACCAAGAGACTCAAACTAAATTTGATGATTCTCATCATCAGGTATTGGCTGAGCGATTATTTGCCGATGTGGCCGCAAAAGAACAACAACGCATGAATGTCCAAGAATCAAAACCAGAGGACGATTTCGAGCAAACATTAAAACGTGCGCACCAATTCGAAGCTGAAAGTCAAAGACTCATACAAACTGGTGAGGTTTGGCGTGCACTGCAACATGATGAACAAAGCCATAAACAAGAAATAGATGCTTTACTGAAAGCAGCAGATGATCGTAACGAGCTTGATGATCATCAGATGTTAAATACATCATCACATTCTAATGTTGTTCAGAAAACTAATCATCGTGATTTAGATTGGAATGATGATGAAATTTTTGATGAATTACTCGCTGCTGTTCCAAATAGCAAAACAGCGACAGATGTTCATACACCATTCAATCAAGAGTTGCAGACTTCTTCATTGCAACAAAAACAACAGTTTGAGGTGGATGAAGATATTGATGAATTTGAATTCGCTGTAAAGCCAGAGAATACTGTAGTCGTTGAAGAAAATATCCATTCTCCGATCAGTGCTCATGATGAGGTGAAACAAACTCAGAAATCTGAATTTGATGACTTCGATGATTTATTGATAGACGAAGATGAGTTTAAGACACCTTCGACAAGCACAAGTTATGCACAGTCATCTGCCTTCGTAAAAGCACCAATTGAAGTTGAAGCACCTAAAGAAACATTATCTAAGGAAGCATTCATCGAGGCATGGCAGGAAACAGCTGGTAAAACAGAACCAGAATTAGAAATCGATTTGGATGATGATTTTGATCTAGATGCTCCTTTAACTGATGCTTTCGGACGACCAATGTCACGAGCAATGCAAGTTGCCCAAAAGCGACGTGACTTACCTACCTTGCCTGGTTTGGAGTTATTAGATCGTGTTGATCCAAATAAGAAAGTGAATTTTACAGCTGATCAATTGGCTAGATTATCTGAATTGCTTGAGATCAAACTGCAAGAATTTAATGTCAAAGCACAAGTGGTGGAAGCACAGCCTGGACCAGTAGTGACACGTTTTGAACTTGATCTTGCACCAGGTGTTAAAGCATCAAAAGTTACTAATATTTCACGCGATCTAGCGCGCTCAATGTCGATGGCTTCCGTACGTGTTGTTGAGGTTATTCCTGGTAAACCATATATCGGGATTGAAGTACCTAATAGTTCTCGTGAAATGGTGCGCTTGATCGAATTATTGGAAACCCCAACTTATCGTGATCCAAATAACTTGATCAGTATGGCGATGGGTAAAGATATTTCAGGAAATCCAGTACTGACTGATTTAGCCAAAGCACCACATATGCTCGTAGCGGGAACAACAGGTTCAGGTAAATCGGTTGCAGTAAACTCGATGATTTTATCGATGTTATTAAAGTATACCCCTGATCAATTACGCTTAATTTTGATCGATCCAAAACAACTTGAGTTGGCAAACTATAGTGATATTCCTCACTTATTGACACCTGTAGTAACAGACATGAAGGATGCTGTTAGCGCCTTAAATTGGTGTGTAAATGAGATGGAGCGTCGTTATAAGTTGATGTCATTCTTGAAGATTCGTAAATTAAGTGACTATAACCGTAAAGTTGAAGAAGCGATTGCAAATGGTGAGGATTTAATTGATCCGACGTGGAAACCTAGTGATTCAGCGACTCAAGAAAGAGCACCTCGATTAACACCATTACCTTCGATTGTTATTGTTGCCGATGAATTTGCAGACATGATCATGCAGGTGGGTAAAAAAGCTGAAGAAATGATTACGCGTTTAGCGCAGAAATCACGTGCCGCTGGGATTCATCTTTTACTTGCGACACAACGTCCATCTGTCGATGTTATTACAGGTCTCATTAAAGCCAACATTCCAACGCGTGTGGCTTTACGTGTGAACAGTAAGATCGATTCACGTACCATCCTTGATGCTGGTGGTGCAGAGGACTTACTTGGACATGGTGATATGTTATTCCTTGGACCAGGTAAAATCGAGCCTGAGCGTGTTCACGGTGCATTTATCAGTGATGATGAAGTGAACCGTATATGTGATGCTTGGCGTGAACGTGGTGAGCCAAATTATGTGGATGAAATCTTGACGCCGTTCGATGAAGAACCTACATCACGTGGTTTTGAAGATGGCGATGGTGATCCTAGTCGGGATGCTCTATATGACCAATGTGTTTCTTTTGTTTTGGAAACCCGAAAAGCCTCAACTTCATCACTTCAACGTAAATTTAGTTTAGGTTATAACCGAGCTGCACGAATTATCGATCAAATGGAAGAGAATGGAATTGTGAGCTCAATGGGAGCAAACGGAAAACGAGATATTTTGGTTTAAACTAAATGATCATTTAAAAGAGCCTCAATTTCGAGGCTTTTTTATTTTCATTTTTATAGATTAAATATGGTAAAAATCACGTTTTTTAATTAAGCTGATAGACCATCGTCTCAGCATCGAGATCAGTTATGTTCATCGCTTTAAGTACACTCATTTTCATTCATTTTTGTGCATTGATTACACCTGGTCCAGATTTTTTCCTTGTGTCGCAAACAGCAGTAAGTCGTTCACGTAAAGATGCTGTATTAGTTGCAGTTGGGATATGCATGGGCGCGATGCTGTGGTCTTTGTTGGCATTAATGGGGCTGAATATCATTTTTGAGAAAATGGCTTGGCTTAAACAAGGACTTTTGATTGCTGGTGGTTTATATCTGTGTTGGCTCGGTTATCAGATGCTGCGTTCAGCATTTTCTAAACAAAAGCAGGAAATCAAACAAATTACCTTACCTCAATCAGCATGGTTGTTTTTTATAAAAGGTTTGCTCACTAATTTATCCAATCCTAAAGCAGTCATTTATTTTGGTAGTGTGTTCTCGCTCTTTCTTGCTAATCCACTTTTTGATCAACATCATTTCTTATTGTTTATCATAATAGCTGTTGAAACATTGGTATGGTTTTTACTTGTGGCTTTTGTATTTTCGCTACCTACATTCAGAAATGCTTACCAGAACTTTGCTAAATGGATTGATGGTATTTCTGGTGGGATCTTTACTTTGCTCGGTGTTTATTTGATTGGAAGCCGATAACAGAAAAATCAAAGCCTGCTTGAAGCAGGCTTTTTTATTATGCAAATTTCGCTAGGACTTCTAAGAATCCATCTTTTTGACGAGGAAATTGTGCAATTACATCATGAATGCGTTGCCCTTCAGGGTTGGTTGCGTTCAAGTCGCGACCATCTGCTAAGAATTTAGTAATTAATCGTTCGTAATCATTTGGGCGCATATGTTTAAACGCATGATATAGAACGTGAAAGTCAGCATTTACGCCTGCTGGAGGAAGTTGGTTGAGGTAGGCAAAAACACGCTCATCTGACCATTCTTCATTGAAAGTTGCTGGCTGTGATAATGCCATGACAATCTCCTGAATTTAAAAATAATAAAGGCAAAATACGATGCAGGATCAGAAAAGCGTTAATTCTCTCAATTTATTCGAAAAAAGTATTTCAAAACAACTGTGAAAATAAAACTCAAACTTTTCAAATTCTGTTGTGTATTTTGCCTTTATTTACAAAAAATCGCTAATTGAAAAACTTCTATCGATCTTCAGGTAAATTGATATTCATTTCCAACATTTCGATGTTAGCTTCTGAACGAACTTGCATTTGGATATGTTGTTCGTCTACACCACGAACATAACGACTTACCACTTGCATGATCTCTTTTTTCATTTGATCAATTTTGTCTTGGCTTAAACGACGACCAAGACCTTGTTCAGACGCAACAATAACTTTTAAGCGATCTTTGGCAGTTTGAGCACTTGATGGTTTTTCATCACTGCTAAAAAGTTTACTCCAGAATCCTGCCATAATTACGCTCCAAATAGTCTAGCTAACCAACCTTTTGGCTGTACTGTGATGTGTCGATATGGACGATCCTCACCAAGGAAACGAGCAACTAAATCATCATACGCTTGTCCTGCTTTTGCTTCAGAGTACAAAATAACAGGTTTACCTTCGTTTGATGCTTGAAGTACGCTTGGACATTCAGGTACAACACCTAGTGTTGGTACACGTAAAATGTCTTTTGAAATATCGTCAATCGTGAGCATTTCTTGTTTATCTGCTCGTTCAGGATTGAAGCGAGTAATACAAAGATGCTTACGAATACGTCCTTCGTTTTGCTCAACTTTTTTAGTTTTGCTGTCTAACATTCCGATGATACGGTCAGAGTCACGAACAGATGAAATTTCAGGGTTTGTTACGATGATTGCTTCATCAGCATGATACATCGCAAGGATAGCGCCACGCTCAATACCTGCTGGAGAATCACAAATGATGTAGTCAAACTCTTGAGAAAGTTCATCAATAACTCGTGCAACACCTTCATCACTCAAGGCATCTTTATCACGTGTTTGTGATGCAGGAAGAATATATAAGTTTTCAATATCTTTATCACGGATCAGTGCTTGCTGTAAGCGAGCTTCATTATTGATGACATTGACAAAGTCATAGACTACACGACGTTCACAACCCATAATCAAGTCAAGATTACGCAAACCCACATCGAAATCAATCACAACAGTTTTATGACCACGTAGGGCTAAACCTGTTGCAAAAGATGCACTTGTTGTAGTTTTACCTACACCACCTTTGCCTGACGTTACGACAACAATTTTGGCCACCGAATCCACTCCTATTTATGGTCATACGCCCCTAAAAGGGCTTTTTTGGTGTTTAATGTGATAACTTAAAACTGCAAGGCTTCAAATTCAAGCTCTTGCTTGTTATTTAAATAAATATGTACAGGCTTTTTGATCATATCTTTAGGAATATCATCTGCTACACAATAAGTGCCCGCAATAGAAATTAATTCTGCTTCAAGCGAATTGCAAAAAATTCGTGCGGACATATGTCCACCCACACCAGCAATGACTCTACCACGAGCATTCCCGTAGATGTGAATATTTCCAGATGCAATTACTTCAGAACCACTATTCATGCCAGCATTCAAGATAATATCACCCTGATCTTGCACTAAACATTGTCCAGTTCGCAAAATTTCATCATGATATGAGGTGATATGCGGACTTGATGTAGCTTTTTGTGGTATTTCTTTTGCAGCCTGATCTGCTGGTTTTTCGACTACATGTTCGATGACTTGTTCTTTAGATGCTTTGATCCGCTGTAAAGGTTGATCTGCGGGCAATACAGGGAATTGGATTGCACGTGCTTCATCACCTAAGATTCCATCGATTACAGCCATAGGCTGTAAACCAATATCAATTAGTAGCTGTATAAGAGCAATCAATTCTTGTTCAACGGTACTGTCTAGAATGACTAAAGTTCCTAAATAGGAACCTTCGTTTAGTGTGCTAGTTAGTTGCTGTCGGATTGCATTGTGGTCATTTGTGTCGAACGTGAGTCGACTAAAATTCACCATTCTGCCCGTAATCCGTATGTCAGCCATAATTTATCCTTCAGGGCTTTTTAAGCACTCTATTGTGTTTAAGCATGTTGTAAATAAAAGCAAATGCTAGAACAAATTACACGAATTCTCTAGCTTGATTAGTAAATTTTCTTGTAATCACACTGCTTTTTTATCCAATTGATCATATTCATTTAATGTTTGTTGCCATTGTTTAACTTTGACTTGTTTTCGAATCGCTTCGAGGCTTTCATAGACTACTGATTCTACGAGTTCTTCTAAGTATTGGTTATCAATATTTAATTGACTGACTTTTTCTGCGATCAGTAAATAGTTTTCATTTGGACGTTCAAATGAGCCAACTGTGAACGGTTCAATCAAACCCGCGGTAATGTTTTCACCCAAACGTTGTCCGATACTTTGAATTTGTTGTTCTATACGACTGCCAACAATAGGAATTAGACGTAATAGTTGAGTCAGTTCAGGTGTATCTTCGATTGCTTGGTTAACAATATGACCTACTTTTTGAGTAATGATTGGTTGTTGCTGTTGTAAAGCTTTTGCGAGTGATTCTTGCAACATTGAAGATAGTGTCACAGTAAATAATTGACGATGATGATCGACTAGATCATGAATAATTTTTTTATGACTTGAGCTAGTATCCAGTTCGTGTTTAATGCCATCGATTACAGTGATCACAACCCGATCAGAAAGTTCTTCCATGACAACACGATAATAAAAAATTGCTTTTAAGCGGATGCTATCGGGTACAACTTTATATCCAAGCTCATGTAAACGATACGCGATAATCCCCGCACGGAATAAACGCAGAAAGCGAAAGTGGGGGATAATTGCAACAATTTCATACCAGTGAATAAATGGAAAGAACCACCAACGCGCGTGATGCTTTTGTATGATTGATAGTAGCCAACGAATCGCAAGCTCCACAATCAGGAAGATAATAAACCAAGCTTCGGTCGTGATAACCCATGGATGTAGATAGCTACGATAAAACTCTAAAACGCTATAGAGGTGAATGGTGTTAAAAAACCATTCACCAATATTACTCATCAGGAAAAAGTTCATTCCTAGACAGAACAAATTGAAAACAATAATAAAAACCATGAAAATGTCATAAATAAGAAACAGCTTGAAGAACTTACTGTTCGGATTAACATAGTTATATTTAGAGTTTTTATCAGTATCCTGCTGGGTCATCTTTCTGCTCAATCCTTGAAGAGATTATGAATTATATCTCGATTTGAGTTGACTAATAAGTTGATCTTTTTCAGTCCAGATTTGATCTACCCATTTCTGAAAGCGTTCACGATAAACTGCATCATCTTCGTAATTTCCACCCAAAACCCAATCAGGAATTTCAATTTTGCGTAAATCAACAGCAATGCTTGAAACGTCACCTAACCAAAAGTCCCCATAACCCGGTGCACCTTCAGGATAGACAATCGTCATATCCACTAATGCATCAATCTTGTCACCAAGTATGTTTAATGCTAGGGCTAAGCCACCCGCTTTGGGTTTAAGTAGATTCTTATAAGGTGATTGTTGTTGTGCATGTTTTTCAGGCGTAAATCGAGTACCTTCTAAATAATTGAGAAGGGTGAATGGCTGACTTAATAGTTGTTCACATGCCTTACGTGCTTCTAGCAAATCACGATGTTTGAGTTCAGGATTTTTAGCGATTTGTTCTTTGGTATGGCGTTTCATCATTGGGAAACCCAAGATTTTAAAAGCCTGACCTACAAAGGGAATAAAGATCAGCTCCCACTTTGTAAAAAAGCGAGTGAGGGGCATTCGACTCAAACCAAAATATTGATTTACCGTAGTATCCACCCAGCTTTGATGATTACAAATCATCATATAGCGACCTTGTAGATTGAGATCTAATTTTTCATCAATGGTGATGTCCCATTTTAGATTTGGTAAAACTTTCTCAATCAGTTGGTTGTTTACCCCAATCCAGCTATTGGCTAGTTGAATATTGGTTTCGTCTACTTTGGCAGATTTTTTGAATAATTTAGTGAGACCTAAAGCCAGAACAGGAGGTCCATGTAGAAATGTACTTCCTGTGATCACAGAACTAACAGTAAGACCTTTACTGACCTTTCGCAATAATGATGTTTTCTTATTCGCGGTAGACATAAATCGAACCTTGAGGCAGATGTTTTGAAAAGATGGATTAACTATAAACAACAGTGGTTTAAATACAACTGTATATTTATTGATATTGACATTTTTTTATATATTTAAACCATTTGAATTAATTTTTCTGTGCAGAAAACGTGAATCTGTCGCATATGTACAAATTTTAGTTTGTTTGCGAAGCTTATTCTAACTTATAAATTTCCTTGATTTCTTCACAATTGGATAAACATGAAGAAACTATGATTAAGTGGAAATGTAAAATGCATCAAAATATTACAAAAATACAAATAAACTGTTTATTATTAACAAAATATCAATGGTCTAGCTGAATTTTCTCATTCATTATCTGTTCAGACAACAAAATACATAGACAGGAGCTACGCGATGCGTGCATTAGTTATTTCAACACTCGTAGGGGCTGGATTGGTACTTTCTGGTTGCCAAACAATGAGCGGACAAGGTAATGATATCGGCGGTGTTTCATACGACAAAGCTGCTTTAGGTACATTAATTGGTGCAGCTGCAGGTTATGGTATCTCTAAAGGTAATGCTAACTCTTCTTCACAAAACAACCGCGCAGCAGCGATTGGTGCAATCCTTGGTGGTGCGAGTGGTTTATATCTCGATAATAAAGAGAAAAAATTACGTGCTCAAATGGCTGGTACTGGTGTAGAAGTTGGCCGTAACCCAGATGGTTCTGTTCAGTTGATCATGCCTGGTAGCATCACGTTTGATACAAATAAATCAAACATCAAACCAAACTTCTACGGCACTTTAAACAAAGTGGCGCAAACTTTAGCTGAAGATAACAAGAGCGCAATCTTAGTTACTGGCTACACAGACAATACTGGTAATGATTCAATCAATATCCCATTGTCTCAAGCACGTGCTCAATCAGTTAAAAACTATTTAGCAAGCCAAGGTGTTTCAAGCAGCCGTATTGATGCACAAGGTTTAGGTTCTTCTAATCCTATCGCTTCAAACGCAACTGCGGCAGGTAAAGAACAAAACCGCCGTGTTGAAATCAGTATTTATGCTAAACAGTAATTAATACTGCTGTGAAAAGACCACCTTCGGGTGGTTTTTTTATTGCCGAGTTTTTAGTACGACGAATGGTGACGCCATCTTGGAGTAAGACATCATAATTTATACATATCCTCAAATTTATTATTGGGATTCTAAAAAATAGATGTCTATAATCATGCTCGAAAACGTGAGAGGTATTACAACGATGTCATCTGCCAGTCAACTCAATGACAAGCAACTTGAAGCCATGAAATATGTTCAGGGGCCATTGTTGGTGCTTGCAGGTGCAGGCTCGGGTAAGACTTCTGTAATCACTCGAAAGATCGCTTTTCTAGTTCAACAATGTGGTATTCCTGCGCATCGTATTACTGCGATGACTTTTACCAATAAAGCTGCACGTGAAATGAAAGAGCGTGTCGGTAAGTTGCTTTCACGTGATGAAGCCAAAGGGCTTTCAGTCTCTACATTCCACACATTTGGTTTGAATTTGCTTCGAATAGAGTTAAAACATTTACCTTTAAAAGCGAATTTTTCGATTTTGGATGCAGATGATTGCAAAAGAATCCTGATGGATCTAATGCAGCGTGACAACCTATCTGGAGCAGAAAGTAAAGAACTGATCGCGAAAGCCATGAAGAAAATCTCGGATTGGAAAAATGATCTGGTCATACCTGAGCAAGCTCATTCAACATGTGAAACACCTGAAGACGTTCAGCTTGCTCATTTGTATCAACTTTATGAACGTAATTTGAGAGCTTATAACGCTGTAGATTTTGATGACTTGATCGTAATGCCGACACGATTGCTTCAGGAAAATGCTGAGGTTCGTGATAAATGGCAAAATCGTGTTCGTTACTTACTCGTCGATGAATATCAAGATACCAATACAGCACAATATACCTTAGTGAAATTGCTTGTTGGGGTGATGGGGCAGTTTACTGCGGTAGGTGACGACGATCAGTCGATTTACGCTTGGCGTGGTGCAAAGCCTGAAAACATGGCTTTATTAAAAGATGATTTCCATAATCTTAAAGTAATCAAGCTTGAGCAAAACTATCGTTCTACCAGTCGAATTTTAAAAGCGGCAAATGCTGTCATTGAAAATAACCCTCATATCTTTGATAAAAAGTTATGGAGTGATAAAGGGCACGGTGAAACCATCCGTGTCATCACGTGTTTAAATGATGATGATGAAGCTGAACGCGTAGTTAAAGATTTAATTACGCATAAATTGATGAATGGAAAAAATTGGAAAGATTACGCGATTCTGTATCGTGGTAATTTCCAAGCACGTGTTCTTGAAACGCAACTGCGTCAGATGCAAATTCCATATAAATTGTCAGGTGGTCAATCATTCTTCGCCCGTGCTGAGATTAAAGATGTAATGAGTTACTTACGTCTCATTATCAATCCCGAAGATGACAGTGCCTTTTTACGTATTATTAATACTCCGAAGCGTGCAATTGGCCCTGTCACATTAGAAAAGTTAGGCCTATTTGCTCAAGAAAATACCCTATCTTTATTGACAGCATCTTCTGATCAACGTCTTGCCATGGTTTTACCTAAAAAAGCGGCGACTCAATTACATGAGTTTGCAGACTTTATTGCGACTTTTACACGTGAACTGTTAGATGATGACGAACCAGTACCTAAAGTACGTCAAATGATCAACGAAGCAGGCTACATTGATTATGTTCGTGAGCAAGCTGCAACGCCAGCTCAAGAAAAAACGAAGATCGATAATATTGAAAGCCTGTACACAAGTATCCAAAACTTAATTAATCGTACAGACGATGTCGATGAAAAAAATATTGAAAGTGTCATTCGTAAATTGGTTCTTCTAGATATGTTGGAGCAGCAACAAGAAGAAGAAGATACAGATAAAGTCAATTTGTTGACATTGCATGCTGCGAAAGGTTTGGAATTTCCATACGTCTACATGATTGGTTTAGAAGAAGAGTTATTGCCACATAAGAACTCGATTGCGTCTGAAACCATTGAAGAAGAACGCCGTCTGATGTACGTAGGGATTACCCGTGCGCGTCAAGGTCTAACATTAACGCTTGCAGAGCAACGTAAGAATGGCGGTCAAATGCGACAAATGACTCCGAGTCGTTTTTTAGATGAATTACCACAAGATGATTTAGAGTGGCATGGTCGTAAAAAGAAACTAGCACCAAATGTTGACCCTAAAGAACAGGCTCAACAGTATCTTGCCAACTTAAAAGCATTATTGAAACGTTAAAGATTATTTGTAGGAAGTTGTAATGAAAGTTCAAGTTAAAGTATTAGATGCACGTTTAGGTCAAGAATGGGCATTGCCATCGTACGCAACAACAGGTTCAGCTGGCTTAGATTTGCGTGCATGTTTAGATGACGCAATTGAAATTGCTGCGGGTGAAACGGTTTTAGTCAAAACAGGCTTGGCGATTTACATCGAAGATCCAAACTTTGCGGGATTAATTTTACCGCGTTCGGGTCTTGGGCATAAACATGGTATTGTATTGGGTAATTTAGTCGGTTTGATTGATTCAGACTACCAAGGCGAACTGATGGTTTCAGTTTGGAACCGTGGAAAAAATACATTCCGCCTAGAGCCAGGCGAGCGTTTGGCGCAATATGTACTCGTTCCTGTCGTTCAAGCAGAGTTCGAACAAGTGAATGAATTTGTTGCTACAGAGCGCGGAGCAGGTGGTTTTGGACATACTGGTCAACAGTAATTCCCAAGCCTTATTATTTTAAATGCAATGTTTAACTGAAAAACATTGCATTTTTCATATTGATTGTTATTTGAATTTATATTAAAAGCAGCTGATTAATTATTTTAATTTTTCTGAACAAGGGTTAATTAATTTCTTAATAGTTTAAGTTTTTTTTAATAATCGAATGATTATAAGAATAGGGGCTTGCTGTGAATATAAAACATACGTTTCCTCTGAATATTTTTCGTGCCTATGACATCCGTGGAAAGCTTTCTAACCTTACGCCCACGATAATTCGTTCAATTGCGCATGCATTAGCATTTCAATATAAAAAATATGATCAACATCAAATTGTTATTGGATATGATGCAAGATTAACTAGTCCGACTTATGCTGATATTCTACAGCATATATTGGAAAAACAAGGTTTTGAAGTTATTAATATCGGGTGCTGCTCATCACCAATGATGTATTACATTGCGCGTGATTTTGGTGGTAACGGTATTATGGTGACGGCTAGTCACAATCCTAAGTCTGATAATGGAATTAAATGGATTTTAAAAGGTGAGCCACCTAGTCCAGAAGTGATTCAAGAAGTTGGGCTGTTTGCTCAAAATATACCTATTAAGGTAGATTATCAAATTCGAGATGAGACAATTACTCATCAAGTAATTCCTCATTATTGTTTACAATATCAACAATCTTTGCTCGATGATATTCAACTTGCGAGACCATTGAAGGTTGTTTTGGATGGCTTACATGGCTCAGCTGGACGATGTGCTAAAGTTGTACTGGAAAAGCTTGGTTGCGACGTGATTGCATTACGTTGTGACGCAAATGGTCATTTTCCTGATCATGCACCTGACCCATCGCATGCTGAACACTTGAGACGTCTACAACAATTTATTATTGAACATCAAGCAGATATTGGAATTGCGTTAGACGGTGATGGCGATCGAGTCGTTTTGCTAGATGAAAATGCCACGATTATTAGTCCTGATCGTTTGCTTTCTTTATTTGCACAAATGTGCTTAGAAAATCATCCCCAAAAAGAAATTGTATTTGATGTCAAATGCTCACAAATGGTTGCTAATACAGTCCAACAATTAGGTGGGCAAGCCAAAATGATTCGCACGGGAAGTAGTTTTTTACGAACTTATTTAACGCAATCAAATGGTGCTGCTGTATTTGGTGGTGAATATGCTGGGCATTATGTTTTCAATGATGGTCGTGGTTTTGGTTATGATGATGGTCTATATGCTGCACTACGTGTTATGGAATATCTCACCCATTCAAGTTCAGCAAATTTATCTGCATTGCTAAAACAATATCCTGAGCGTTGCTGTACCGAAGATACTTATATTAGTACCCATGATATTAATCCATTAAGTGTTTTAAATGAAATTGAAACTCTAAGTCAGGATTTAGGTGCACAGTTAAGTAAAATTGATGGTGTAAGACTTGATTTTAATGATGGTTTTGGCATTATTCGAGCATCCAATACAGGTGAGTATTTTACTGTCCGTTTTGATGCAGATCATCCAGATCGGTTAGTTGAAATTCGCGATAAATTTGTTTCTATGTTGCAAACTCGATATCCACAAATTGCACAAGAACTAGCACAGGCTTAAAAGGAGAGGCATATGCCACATGAGCATATCGGCATTGATAAAGCTAAAATTTTAATTGAAGCTTTGCCGTATATCCAACGTTTTGCAGGTAAAACGTTGGTTGTTAAATATGGTGGCAATGCAATGACAGATCCTGAGTTGGAAAGCTCATTTGCTCGTGACATCGTGTTATTAAAAACTGTAGGACTTAATCCAATTGTTGTACATGGAGGTGGTCCACAAGTTGACTCTTTGCTTAAACGTCTTGGGCAAGAATCTGATCGTATTGATGGCATGCGTGTAACTGACCAAGCAACGATGGAAGTTGTTGAAATGGTTTTAGGCGGTAGTGTAAACAAATCAATCGTGAATTTGATCAATCAACATGGCGGACGTGCAATTGGTTTAACCGGTAAAGATGGTAATTTACTTCGTGCGCGTAAACTGCTCATGGAAAAACAAGAAGCTGATGGTTCGGTTTCACAAATTGATTTAGGTATGGTGGGTGAAGTCACTGGCGTTAAAACAGATGTTCTAGAGATGTTTACACAAGGTGATTTTATTCCTGTGATTGCACCATTAGGTGTCGATGAAGAAGGTAATACTTATAACATTAATGCCGATTTGGTCGCTGGTAAGGTTGCTGAAGCTTTAGGTGCGGAGAAGCTAATTTTATTAACAAACATCACTGGCGTTTTAGACGAAAATAAAAACTTATTGACAGGTTTGACCACTCAAGAAGTTGATCGTCTCATTGAAACAGGTGTGATCTATGGCGGTATGATTCCGAAAGTAGGTTGTGCACTAGATGCAGTAAAAGGTGGTGTGGTTAGTGCGCATATTGTTGATGGTCGTGTACCGCATGCAACATTGTTAGAAATTTTTACTGATCATGGTGTAGGTACATTAATTACCAATCGTGCGAAGCATTAAGTTTTAAATCTTTCTTATCCTCCCTTTTATTCGTATAGAAGGGAGGATTTTATTTATAGTTCTTCAATTCAAATTTTGTACTGTGTCTCAAAGACTCTTTTAAAAAAGTCAGCGTAAATGACCGTCATCATCTCTTCATTTTTCATTCACTAAAATGTCATTAATAGGATTTAAGGTGATTCTAGTCATAAGGAGCTTTCATTATGCTAGAAAAATTAAATCAGTATCGTCAAAATTTGACCTTACCTTTACGTCAAAAACCAGCTCAAAATCAGTATCGCTTTGAATGGGTTGACACTTTAAAAGAATTACAAGACGTACAACGTTTTAGAGCAAAACAATTTTCACATCAATTTGGCTTAACTTTTGAAGATGATCTTGATCAAGATCTTTATGATTTTGCTTGTGAACATGCGGTATTGAGAGATAAATGGTCGGGTGAAATTGTTGCCTATACACGACTTAAATTATTTCAAGGATATGAGATTGGGCAGAGTTATAGTGCTCAAGAGTTCGAGATCGTTCCACATTTATCACATTTACCGAGTATTGTTGAAATCGGACGTACTTGCGTGCATCCACAATTCCGCTCTGGTAAAGCTTTGTCGATGCTTTGGCTAAACATGGCACCAAAAATTCTTTGGTCGATGCGTGCAAAATATTTGATGGGTTGCGTAAGTATTCATCTCGAAGATAACTTAGCCCGTACTTATTACACGCACCGTCAGATTCAACAGCTTGAGGATCATCAAACTATCGACATTCGCTCAAAGCGAGCGTTTGAACCTGAGCGTCCTGATTATAGTTTTCCGCAGGATGAACGCATGCCGAAATTATTTCAGACTTATCTAGGGATGCAATCAAAGTTGTCAAAAGAAGCATTTTTTGATGAGGAATTTAAGTGCTTAGATTACTTTGTTTTTCTTGAAGTAAATAAGATCGCAACCTCATTTGTCATGAATAAAATGGTTCAGCGCTAACTAGATTTAGCATTCATCTTTGAATATTGAGCACATATTGAGATTTACAATACATCCGTACCTCATGCACAATAGGCATAGATGTTAAATAGTTCAAAGATATGTGCCAGCTATTAGGAATGAATTGCGCAACACCCACTGATATCACTTTCTCTTTTCGTGGTTTTTCCCAACGAGCAGGTGTGACATCAGACCATTGTGATGGTTTTGGCATTGCTTTTTTTGAAGATAAAGCTTGTCGTTTATTCGTCGATAATCAGTCGGCAGTTGAGTCACCTATCGCAGATCTTGTTCGTAATTATCCAATCAAATCTCGAAATGTGATTGCGCACATTCGCAAAGCCACCCAAGGTAAAATTACTCTAGAGAACTCTCATCCTTTTTTAAGAGAGCTGTGGGGCAGACAT
Organism: Acinetobacter sp. P1(2025); assembly: GCF_051390655.1. Lineage (NCBI taxonomy): Bacteria > Pseudomonadati > Pseudomonadota > Gammaproteobacteria > Moraxellales > Moraxellaceae > Acinetobacter > Acinetobacter sp. P1(2025). The sequence goes on along the minus strand of NZ_JBPKBJ010000036.1, from coordinate 5,811 downwards.
TGGATTTTTGCCCACAATGGTGATTTGCATGATTTTTCCCCTAGATTAAGTGGACGCTTTGAACCTGTTGGAAATACGGATAGTGAAAGAGCTTTTTGTTATTTGCTCGATCAAATGGTAGAGACATTTGGATATGTTGAACCTTCACTTGATGATTTGTTTGCATTATTAGAACACTTATCTCCTCAGATCGCTGAACACGGTACATTTAACTTTTGTTTGTCTAATGGACAGGCGTTATATACTTATGCCACGACAAAGTTACATTGGTTAGTTCGAGAATATCCTTTCCAACATGCTCATCTGATTGATTTGGATGTAGAGGTTGATTTTAGTCAAGTCACCACACCAGAAGATCGTGTTGCGGTAATTACTACTGAACCATTAACACATAATGAAACATGGACTGCGTATCAAGCTGGGGAAATGGTTTTATTTAAAGAAGGTAAGCCAATTAAACATGCTTTGACTCGCGTAGATCGTCTAATCCGTGAAGCGAATGATCCGAGCTTAAAAAGAATAACCAAGGCAGATCAATATTAGAATAATATGCTTATAATAAATAGTAATATTTAATTTATTTATATAATACTTAGGGCTTTTAAAGTCGATAATTTTAATCAGGTTTTTAGCTAATTTATATACTTTGGTTAAAAAATACTTGAGTGTTTTAATAGGTGAAAATATTAAATTAAATGTAAAACAATAAGTTAAATTATTTGTATGAAAAAAAACAAAATCTGACAAAAATGCTTTGTTTTTATTTATTTTTTTTACCGATATTATGTTCTTATTCAATAAATATGCTTGAGTTTGGGGTTCGATATGGGTTTGAAATGGTCTGTCGAATATAATACAGGAATAGATGTTATTGATGATCAGCATCGCCGTATTCTAGATTATATTAATGAAATGGCTGATTTAAAACACTCTCATGATCGAGTGAAAATGAAAGAAGTTTTGGACAATATTATTGACTATACGCAATCTCATTTTACTTTTGAAGAAAGTTTACAAGAAGAAGCAAACTACAAATATCGTGTACCACATAAACGAGTTCATGATTTATTTATCAAAAAAATAGAAACTTATCGTGAACGTTTTGAATTAGGGCATGAAATTGATAAAGAATTACATGAGGCTTTGTCAAAATGGTTAATTAATCATATTCGTCATGATGATGCGGATTATGTAGGTGCTGTCAAAGAAAATATGATGGGAATTATTAAGGAAAATGAAAAGAAAAAGGGAAAAAACTGGTTTTCTAGATTTTTCTCATAATAATAAAAAACGACTCTCTAGATGATAAAAACAATAAGGAAAATATGAGTGAAAATAGAGAGTCTTATAAAAACAATAACAACTCGTGCGCGGCAAATCATCTGAGATGGTGATTTGCCTTTTTATTTCGACATCTTTTGTTTTGATTTTCAGACAGGAGAAAGGCAAAATAGATTGAATATTTCATTGCAAACTCCATAAAACGCAATGAGTTCAAAGATTTTTCAAGGAATGCATTATGCAGGACACAACTCTGTCACGCTGGTTTGCACCAGTGATGGCGTTTTGCTTATCTTTTGTCATGATCACAACACTAGCACCAACTCTAGGTATTCAAATTGAGCGTCAATTTGATTTTTGGTTACTTTGGTTGGGAACGATGATTTTATTGGCACTACCGATTGGTTATCTTGAAATTGCTTTAGCAAAACGTTCTAAAGTTACCGCTTTGCAGGCTTTATCAAATCTAACACGTGAGGCTGATGCATCTCCAAAATGGCGTGTAGTTGGTTGGTTGGCTGTAGTATTAGTGCCATTTTTTGCTGGTAGTATTTTATTTTCGGCATCTGATATTTTAGTTCAACAACAATTTGGCGTATCGAATCAAATCATTTTCGCTGGGCTTGCAGTGATTGCACTCGGATTATCTTTTATTCCACGTCAATTCCTAATTGCTTTAACGACTTTGGGTGTAATTGCATCTCTAGTGTTGGCAAATGTATTTGGAACTCAATTACAAGCGTGGCATTGGACTGGTATTGAATTTAAAGAGTGGGGCAATGCAACTGTTCTTGCGCTTGTGGCGAGTGGATTAGGGTTAGGATTGTATTGGCAAAACAGCCTTGCCACAGTTCGTCAACAAGAAGCCGCGACTTCAGTTGTATTACCGATCTGGTTAGCTCAATTACTTGCAGTTGTAGCGTTTGGATTTTTCTCTCTCAAAGTTGAGATCCCTGCTTTTGCATGGTTATTTGCTGCATTGGTATCTGCTGCTTTATTAATGCAACTTGCAAAAGAACAACTGGCTCAACGTCAACTAGCTCCAGCAATTCAATGGGTGATCATCGTTGCTGCAATTGCAGTTTGGGCTGCACCTCAGCTAAGTTCGATTTTCAATCTTCTATTGATTGTTTGGGGATTAATTGTTTGTTTGGTTTATGCAATTTTTGCTGGTTGGATTATGAAAATCAGCCATTTGCGTAAATCTATGGGTTTCAGTAATGAGCTATTCTATAACTTATGGCGTATCGCTGTTCGTTTAGTTCTACCACTGTCGATTGTAATTGCTATTGTTGCTGTAATTGGACAATGGATCTAATGAAATCTAATGCATGTGTATGGGTCGCTTATGCGACACCTGAGCAACAATTTCATTTAGAAGTTGATTTCCTAGAAGGAATGACGGCTGAACAAGCGATTATTGCTAGCGGATTAGCCGAGCAGGTGACTTTACCTGAGAAACTTCATTTGGGCGTGTTTGGTATCAAAATACAGCCAGACACTCAGCTTCAGATCGGAGATCGGGTTGAAATCTATCGTTCTTTAACAATTAATCCTAAAGACATCCGTCGCAAACGTGCTGCAAAGAATCCAGTTGGGCGTTTTGCGAAAGGTAATCGATTTAGACCATCAAGTTCATAAATAAAACCCCTCAAGGATCAATCCATGAGGGGTTTATTTTTATAATCTAAAGCCGTTATAGTGGCGGCGCTGTTAAGATCGCTTCTTTAGATGCTGGTAAACCAGGTTGTGACTCTGGAATTGTATCTAAACCTTCAATGCGTTCAACATTACCATTTGCATCAAAGTAAATTTTTAAATGTTGTCCATGTGCCGCAGGTATTTTTGCCTTTTTGGCATATGTACCAGGGATATAGTTGTAAATATAGTCCCAACGTAATGGATTCAGTGGATCAGTAACCGTTGGACTACCCAACAAGAAGCGAACTTGCTGAAAGCTCATGCCTACTTGTACTTGAGATGCTTGTGCTTTGGTTAACGGTGTTCCTTGTGGAATATCAACTTTATAAACACCAAAGACTGAACAACCGCTAAGTACTGAAGTGACGAATAACGCCAGCATGATTTTTTGCATTTTGCTACACTATCCTGATAAATGATGATGCATTTGATTCAAGGATAGATCATACTGCATCTAAACTCTATTGCCTATTCCAACTTAAGATTTGTTGAGAGACCTTTTTTCATGCCTATTTCCAACCAAGACTTACGCAAAGCTGGACTTAAAGTTACCCTTCCTCGTATTAAGATTTTGGAATTATTAGAAAATTCGAAACAACATCATTTAAGTGCAGAAGATATTTATAAAACTTTGCTTGAACAAGGTGAAGATGTTGGTTTAGCGACAGTTTACCGTGTATTAACACAATTTGAAGCTGCAGGAATTATCCAACGTCATCATTTTGAAAATAATCATTCAGTTTTTGAAATCATGCAAGAAGATCATCATGATCACTTAGTATGTTTAAACTGTAATAAAGTTATTGAATTTACTAATGATGTTATTGAAAAAGAACAACATTCTGTAGCTGATCAGCATGGTTTTACTTTGACAGGACACTCATTAAATTTATATGGGTACTGTAGTAATCAAGAATGCAAAGATGCTTATCGTAAGAAATAAGTGTTGTTTCAGTAAAGATAGAAATTTTCACTGAAATAAAACAAATAAAAAAAGGAAGGTTACAAAAACCTTCCTTTTTTTAATGATTTGAGAGAGCTTATTGACCATCAAATGTAATGTTGCGACTTGCACTTAACAATTGATCTGCACCTTCTTCAGAAAGTTTAATGGTGAGACGTAAATCGTTTGGTGAGTCTGCATGTTTAAGCGCATCTTTATACGTGATTTCACCAGCTTTATATAAATCATAAAGCGCTTGGTCAAATGTTTGCATGCCCAATTCGCGCGAGCGTTTCATGAGGTCTTTAATCTCATGAATTTCACCTTTACGGATATAATCTGATAGTAACGGTGTATTAATTAGAATTTCGATAGCTGCTCGGCGTGAATTTCCATCAGGCGTTGGAATTAACTGTTGAGCAACCATTGCTCTTAGATTGAGCGATAAATCCATATGTAGTTGAGCATGACGGTCAGCTTCAAAGAAGTGAATAATACGGTCTAATGCTTGGTTAGCGTTATTCGCGTGAAGTGTAGCAAGTACTAAGTGACCTGTTTCTGCGAAAGCAATCGCATAGTCCATTGTTTCACGAGAGCGAATCTCACCAATCAAGATCACATCGGGTGCTTGACGAAGTGTATTTTTCAAGGCTACTTCAAAAGAGTCTGTATCAATACCGACTTCTCGTTGAGTCACAATACAACCCGCGTGTTGGTGTACAAACTCGATCGGGTCTTCAATGGTGATGATATGACCTTTAGAGTTTTGATTACGATATCCGATCATTGACGCGAGCGAGGTTGATTTACCTGTACCTGTTGCACCAACAAAGATAATGATGCCACGTTTGGTCATCGCTAAATCTTTGAGGATTGCAGGTAGTTTTAATTCATCCATCGTTGGAATAACCGTTTCGATACGACGTAATACCATGCCTGGCATATCACGTTGTTGGAACGCGCTCACACGAAAACGCGCTGTTTTCTCACGGTTCATAATTGCGAAGTTACACTCGCGAGTATCTTCGAATTCTTTACGTTGTTTATCACTCATGATTGAGTGTAATAACTGACCTACAATCTCGCCTGAAAGTTTTGCTTTAGCCACAGGAACAATCTGACCGTTGATTTTCATTGAAGGTTCAACATCAGCGGTAACAAATAAATCCGAAGCACTTTGTTCAATCATTAGATTGAGTAAATCATTAAAATCCATATGCTTTCCCCATTAATTTTAGTTTTTATAGGAATGATTCAGGTTGTTTAGCAACTGTACGAGCTGTTTGAGGGCTAATGACGCCTCTCGAAACTAAGTTTTTAAGACTTTGATCGAGTGTGGTCATGCCGTAGTTAGCACCTGTCTGAATCGCAGAGTACATCTGTGCAACTTTGTTTTCACGAACAAGGTTACGAATCGCAGGAATACCGATCATGATCTCATGCGCTGCAACACGACCACCGCCATTCTTTTTCAACAATGTTTGTGAAATAACTGCTTGTAATGATTCGGACAACATCGCGCGAACCATATCTTTTTCTTCGGCAGGGAATACGTCGATCACACGGTCAATGGTTTTTGCTGCTGAGGTGGTATGCAGAGTACCAAATACTAAGTGACCTGTTTCTGCTGCGGTTAGAGCAAGACGAATTGTCTCTAAATCACGCATCTCACCGACTAGGATAATATCAGGGTCTTCACGAAGGGCTGAACGAAGTGCTTCGTTAAAGCCATGTGTATCACGATGCACTTCACGCTGGTTAATCAAACATTTCTAGGACTTACGCATTGACGGATTCAAAAAAGTATTAAAATAGTTTATAAAGTATCTGTGATCAGACGAACTAAACATGCTTCTACAGCAACTTGTACATTACCCATTTATATG
>NZ_JBPKBJ010000035.1:0-39307 GCF_051390655.1 Acinetobacter sp. P1(2025) | reverse complement strand
TAAACACATGGCACAAGAAGGATGGAGTGTTCAGCGTTTACTGAGAATTATTCAGGTCAATTTATTTGAAAGGAAACTTTTAAGGTCACTCTTTGTGCCTGATAAAAAATGGCTAAAACAAGAAGAACCTCAATTGAGGTTCTTCTTGTGATATTTGTGGGACAGCAGTGGGATATTCCCCCTTTTTGCTGTCTTATTTCTTATCGACTTTAAAACTATCTTTCAAATCAAGAATGCGGTTGAATACAGGCTTATCAGCATTATGATCATGCTGATCTGCAACAAAATACCCTTCTCGTTCAAATTGGAAACGATCTTCAGGCTTTGCTTGAGCTAAAGCAGGTTCAATAACAGCTTGCACAACTTTTAATGATTCAGGATTAAGATTTGCCAAGAAGTCATCATCTGCATCAGGTGCCGCTTCAGTAAACAAACGATCATAGATTCGAACTTCAGCAGGTACGCCTTTAGTTGCTGATACCCAATGAATAACCCCCTTAACTTTACGCCCCTCAGGGTTTTTACCTAAAGTTTCAGGATCAATTGAACATTTAAGTTCAACAACTTCACCATTCGCATCCTTAATCACTTCATCACATTTGATCACATAAGCATGACGTAAGCGTACTTCACCATCTGGAATTAAACGTTTAAAACCTTTAGGTGGGATTTCTTCAAAATCCTTACGATCAATATAGATTTCACGAGTTAAAGGGATAATTCGCTCACCCATATCTACGTTTGGATGACGGGCATGCGTTAGATCTAACTCTTCAGCTAAATTCGTCAGAGTCACTTTAAGTGGATTTAGTACAGCCATTCCACGTGCTGCGGTATTTTCTAATGACTGACGAATACAGAATTCAAGCATTGCTACATCAACAATACCATCCGTTTTAGACACACCTACACGCTTACAGAAATCACGTAAACCTTCTGGAGTAAAACCACGACGACGCATACCAACAACAGTAGGCATACGTGGGTCGTCCCACCCATTCACATAACCACCCTCAACCAATTTACGTAGTTTACGCTTAGAGGTGATCGTATAATCCACATTTAGACGCGAAGACTCATACTGACGAGGAACTGCATCAGAGTGAACTTTTTCAACAATCCAGTCATAGAATGGACGATGATCCTGGAACTCTAATGTACATAAAGAATGTGTAATCCCTTCGATAGCATCAGATAATGGATGAGCATAGTCATACATTGGATAAATTTTCCATTTACCCCCTGTTTGATGATGTTCTGAATGTAATACACGGTAAAGGATCGGATCACGCATGTGAACATTTGGGCTAGCCATATCAATTTTGGCACGTAAAACAGCACCACCCTCCTGAATTTCACCGTTACGCATTTGTTCAAAACGCGCTAAGTTTTCTTCTACGGTAGCATCACGATAAGGTGAGTTCTTGCCTGGCTCTACAAAGTTACCGCGATTAAGTCTAATTTCTTCAGGCGTTTGCAGATCGACATAAGCATCACCCTGTTTAATGAGCTGAACCGCCCATGTATAAAGTTGATCAAAATAGCCAGAAGCATAACGAGGTTCACCATTCCAGGCGAAACCGAGCCATTTCACGTCATTGGCGATACCATCTACATACTCTTGATCTTCGGCATCAGGATTAGTATCGTCAAAACGCAGATTACATAAACCGTTAAATTCCTCGGCAATACCGAAATTTAGGCAAATCGCTTTTACATGACCAATATGTAAATAACCATTTGGTTCAGGTGGAAAACGTGTCACGACTTTCTGAGTACGACCTTCTTTTAAATCATCAGTGATTACTTGGCGAACGAAATCTAAGCCTGCCTGTTGTTCTTGCTGCGCAGCATCGACAGAGGCATGAGTATTCGTCGGGGTCTTTGGCAGTTCTGAAACAACATCATTTGGCTTCATAAGGTGTAAATCACTTCTTGCTTGTTAAAAAATAGAAAATTAAAACGCAAACTTTGGTTTTTATCAAAGATTTTAACGTTTTTTACTTGCCTTGTAGTTTACAGTTTGCTTATGCTTCTCTCAACCAAAAACCCATGGTCAATTTGCCCATGTTTAGGAGATTAATGTAATGAGTTTTCCTCAAGTCGAATTAAACACCAACAAAGGTCGTATTGTTCTTGAGCTTAACGCTGAAAAAGCACCAAAAACGGTTGCAAATTTCTTAGAATATGTACGTGACGGTTTCTATGACGGCGTAATTTTCCACCGTGTGATTGATGGTTTCATGATCCAAGGCGGTGGCATGGACGAAAACTTCAAAGAAAAAGCTACTCGTGATTCTATCGAAAATGAAGCTGACAACGGCTTAAGCAACGATGAAGGCACAATTGCTATGGCGCGTACGCAAGCTCCTCATTCTGCGTCAGCTCAATTCTTTATCAACGTAAAAAATAACTCTTTCTTAAACCACACTGGTAAAACAGCACAAGGTTGGGGTTATGCAGTATTTGGTAAAGTTGTTGAAGGTATGGATGTTGTAGCTGCAATTAAAGGTGTCCGTACTGGTAACCGTGGTTACCATGCTGATGTTCCTTTAGAGAATGTAGTTATCGAATCTGCTAAAATTATCTCTGAATAATTTTATCCAACAGGATTCTTTGTGACTTATCTGTTTATTTCAGATTTACACTTGTCACCTGATCACCCTCGACTCGTTCGAGGGTTTTTGGCTTTATTAAAAGAATATAAAAATAAAAACACTCAACTCTATATTTTAGGTGATTGGTTTAATGCTTGGATTGGTGATGATTATAGTGCCCCATGGCTAGATGAAATTATTACAGCCTTACAAGAATTCACAGCTGCGAATAATCATGTTTATTTCCAAGTTGGAAATCGAGATTTTGTTTTGGGTAAGAAGTTTTTAGCACTATTTAATGCTACGCTTTTACCTGATGTTTATATTCTAGAAATTAATCATAGGAAGTTTCGCCTCGAACATGGCGATGCTTTATGTACCGATGATGTTGCTTATCAACGTTTTCGCAAAGTGATACGTAATCCAATCTTATTGGGCATTCTAAAGAGCACACCTTTAAATTTTAGACAAAAACTTGCCAATGGTTTTCGTAAAAAAAGTAGTGAAACTAAACAACTAAAAAGTTATGACATTATGGATGTGAATCTGCATGCCGTTGAAAATGCAATTCATCAAGTAGATTTCTTAATCCACGGTCATACCCATCGCCCTGAAATTCACGAAGTTATTAATAAAAAGCGTATTGTCCTTGGTGATTGGCGTGAAGATACGGCTTGGATACTTGAGATAAATGAGCAAGAAAACTTTAAGCTCGATTTCAAAAAATGGTCATATTAATCGAGTAAATACGTAGAATTTTTTTGACTAACTTATTCACCGTTCGTAAAACTTAAATCTCTATAAAAAATCACATTTAGCTACTTTCGATGTAATTAATATCAAGTAAAATCATTAAAATTTATAATTGAGTGAAAGACGGATGGATGTTCTAGTTACTGCCAAAACACGCTATGCAACAAAGGCATATGATGCAGAGAAAAAAATTCCACAACAACAATTTGAAAAACTACTCGAAGTTCTGCGTTTCAGCCCTTCTTCAGTAAACATTCAACCTTGGCACTTTTTAATTGCTGAAACCGATGAGGCGAAACAAAGAATTGCGAAAGCCCTGACTGGTAATTATATTTATAATTCAGCAAAAGTTTTAAATTCTTCGCATACTCTTGTATTTTGTACTCGTACAGATATCAGCGCTGAATACTTAGAACAATTACTACAACAAGATGAACTAAATGGTCGCTTCAAAGATGAAACCGCAAAACAAGGTCAACGAGATACTCGTAAAGGCTATGTTGAGTTTTATCGCAATGAACTCAAAAATCTATCTGCTTGGATGGAGAATCAAACTTATCTTGCCCTTGGGCAACTACTATTCGCTGCAGGATTAGAAGGAATTGATGCAACCCCAATGGAAGGCTTTGATCGAGATACTATCAATCAAGAATTTGGATTAGCTGAAAAAGGTTTAAAGGCATCCGTTGTTGTTTCTCTAGGTTATCGTAGTGAAAATGACTTTAATGCAAAATTGCCTAAATCGCGACTGCCAGATCAAGTCGTATTCACTCGCTTATAATTTTAATTTAAGGGAGTTAAAGCTCCCTTAATTCATCATTGATTTAGCTAAACACAGCACTGCAAATATTCCAGTAAATAAACCAATCCATGTGTAAGTAGTTAGTTTTTCTTTAAACAACACTACGCCACTAACTACACCTAACATTACGACAAGAATATTCATTCCAGCAAATACGATTGCAGGTGACTCTTTAAAAATCATATGTGCTTTTACATACAAGGCAATATTCGCGAAATTTACCCCACCAAGAAGTAGACCCATAAATATATTTTTAGGTTGCCAATTTGGTTGCGCAAATGCGAGATAGCCAATTGATAAAATAAATGCAGCTATAAATGTTAAATTTAATGTCACTGCAAACTGCAGTCCTAAAGTACTGCTATATTTAAGCAATACATCAATTGCAGCATATCCAGCCCAAACACTTAACAGGAAAAGCACTGATCTTACACTGGTGCCTTTAAGCGATTTCTCAGTCGCCTGTCCAAAAATAATAGCGAAGACTGCGATTATCCCAACACCGACACCAATTAATTTTAACTGGCTAAATTGTTCTGAAAATATAAAGTAGGCCGCAAGTAAAGAAAGTACAACTGATAATCTTTGGGCTATTTCAGTTTTAAGAATTCCAGCAAATTGCAATGATTTAGCTAAGCATAAAAAAATGCTAGGGAGTAAAATAGCTAAAAGAAAAATAAGCCACCAAGGAGTATTCTGAATTGAGATATGCGTGATGTCAGTTTTAAACCAATAAAAACATAAGATGCTTGCACTCAAATAATTCCATGCGATCATTTGAAAGACATCAAAACCTTTTGTTTTTAAAAACTTTAATAAAATCGATACCAGTACACTGCAACACGCAGCGGCAATAATCATTTCCATAATATTTATTCTGACTTTTTAAACACAAAAAAATGCCAGTCTGAAATTAGACTGGCATTTTCTTAACGATCATTATCAATTAACGATTATTTTCGTCTTCTTGACCATCTTCGAATTTAGTTTCGCTGTCGAAGCCACCTTGATGACCACCAAAGCCACCTTGGCTACCAAAGCCGCCTTGACCACCGAAGCCACCTTGACCACCGAAGCCACCTTGACCGCCGAAGCCGCCACCTTGACCACCGAAGCCACCTTGACCACCGAAGCCACCACCTTGACCACCGAAGCCACCAGCAGCACCTTGACCACCGAAGCCACCTGTAGCACCTTGAGCTGGGAAGCCACCAGTACCTTGAGCACCAGCTGGACGAGGGTTACGCGCAGGAACAACTGTAGAAATAGCGTGTTTGTAAACCATTTGGCTTACAGTGTTCTTTAACAAAACAACATATTGGTCAAAAGACTCAATATGCCCCTGCAATTTAATACCGTTCACAAGGAAAATAGAAACTGGAATACGTTCTTTACGGAGAGAATTTAAGAACGGATCTTGTAAAGTTTGACCTTTAGACATTTTTAACTCCAAAAAAAATTTTAAATCAGCGCAAAAAAACTATCTTTATTTTTCAACTAAAAATTATAAAAAGACAGCCTGCGAATTTTGCTTTATCCAAAGAAGTTTCGCAAGTCTTCTTTCGCCTGCTTTATCGTCACGTAAGTTTTAAAATCGTGTATTTCTTGCAAAGAACGTAACCAAGTGTATTGACGTTTGGCAAGTTGCCGTGTCGCAAATAGCGCTTTGTTCTCCATTTCTACTTTATTTTTGAGACTTAAGTCACTTTTTAATAAAAAATCTAAAGCTTGACGATAACCAACAGACCGCATGGATGGTAAATTGTCATTTAAATCGTATTTAACAATTAGCTCCTCCACTTCATTCAAAAAACCAATATCCCACATTTTGCTCAATCTTTGCTCAATGCGTTTATGTAATTCTAACCGATCAGGCATCAAAGCGTAGTTATGAAAAGTGTAACGGTATGGTTGATTTTTAGGTTGTTCTGCTTGTAGTTTTGTTATCGGCTCGCCAGTTAATCTATACACCTCGAGCGCACGAATAATGCGTTGTTTATCCGAGACTTTAAATTTCTGCCCTGCAATTGGATCAACCGCTACTAATTCATCATAAACTGCTTGCCAGCCTTCTTGTTCTGCTTTTGCTACGATTTCTTCTCGCGTTTTCGCATCTGCATTAGGTAAGTTATCTGCAAGCCCTTCTAGCAATGCTTTGAAATAAAGCATCGTGCCCCCCACTAAAATCGGGGTCTTGCCTCTCTTGTGCATATAATCAATCAGTGGACATACATCCTCGACGAATTGCGCTGCAGAATAAACTTCTAATGGTGTAATAATATCAATCAAATGATGAGGATATTGTTCCTGCTCTTCTTTAGTTGGTTTTGCAGTACCAATATCCATGTCTTTATAAACTAAAGCTGAATCGACTGAAATTAGTTCAAAATTTCCACGCTCATAAAGTTCACATGCCAATGCTGTTTTACCACTTGCGGTAGGCCCCATTAAATTGATGACGGGCAATTGATTTGACATGTAGAACTACTCTCCTCGAGCAAATAATTTATCTAGTTGGTGAAGTGGGAATGCACGCCACGTTGGACGGCCATGGTTGCATTGACTCGCAAATTCAGTTTGTTCCATTTGACGTAATAAGGCATTCATCTCTGATAAACTCAATTGACGATGTGCACGAACAGCACCATGACATGCCATTCCTGCTAAAAGTTCATCACGTTTTTGCAATAAGCCTCTTGCTTCATCATTTGGATCAAGATCATTTAACAGCTCTGGAATCAGACGATCAAAGTCAGCTTTTTGTAAAATGGCAGGTACGCCACGTACAATCACTTGCTCATCACCATATTGGTTAATTTCTAAACCCAAACGCTGTAATTGAGGTTGTAATTCTTCAATTCGCACGGCTTGCATACGGGTGATAGAAACAACTTTTGGAATTAAAAGTTGCTGTGATGTCCAAAATTCAGGTTTATCCCATGCTGATTTCATTTGTTGCAGCAAAATACGTTCATGTGCGGCATGCATATCAACAATAATTAAGCCCTCAGTATTCTGAGCTAATATATAGATTCCATGAAGCTGCGCAATTGCGATACCGAGTGGAAATTCGTCTACTCGACTTTTAAATCCCTCTAAGTCACCATTTTTCACAGATGAAGTTTCTTCTTGCTCAAATGATGTTTTCTCATCTCGTAAAGGAGCGAGATAAGTTTTTAGTGCGTTATTGAGTTGAAATGAACCATTGTATCGCGGCTCTTGCGGTGCTGAATTATATTGCACAGCCTGTGGACGACTTTGATTAAACTCTGTGAGTAAATCAGTTGAAATCTGATTTTGCTCATTTATTGAGGATTCAGTTTCAACATGATTACGATGTAAATTAAATTGTTCTTGGTACTTAGGTTGCGATTGATAATTAAAATTTGTTGTGGATTCCTCCACTTTCATCGCTTGGGCTAAATCAGCACTTGCAGTTTGAAATTGTGACAAGGTTTCTTTTGCATAGTGTCGCACAAACTCATGAACTTCACGCTGATTCAAAAAACGTATTTCATGCTTCGTTGGATGTACATTTACATCAATATTTTCTGGATCAACTTCTAAAAAAAGTAAGTACGAAGAATGCTGATGACCATGCAGAATTCCGTCATAAGCCATTCTTAAAGCATGTGAAATTGTTTTATCTTTTACAATACGACCATTTACATACACATATTGCAAGTCTGCTTGAGCACGTGCATCAGATGGATGACCTAACCAACCTGACAAACGCATATTGATACTTTCAGCATCTATCCAATACGCATTTTGAATGAATTGTTGACCTAATAGTTGTTGAACACGTTGATAGCGTAACTCTCCACTATCTGCGACGGGTAAATTCAGGCGAATATTGTCGTTGTGTTCTAAAACAAAACGAATATCAAAATGAGTCAGAGCCAAACGGCGAACTATTTCTTCAATATGACCAAATTCAGTACTTGGTTTCTTTAAAAACTTACGGCGCGCAGGTACATTAAAAAATAAATCTTGCACACGAATATGTGTTCCTTTCTGTGCAGCGACAGCTTGAACTTGTTGATGATCAAACGCAGTACCATTCACTTCAACCTGATAGCCAATTCCTTGATCATCTTGACTACTGGTTAATGTTAAACGTGACACCGCAGCAATCGATGCAAGCGCTTCCCCACGAAAACCTAAACTGACAATTGCATGAAGATCTTCAGAAGTTTTAATTTTACTCGTAGCATGGCGCATTACAGCCAAAGGTAAATCATCTGAATGAATACCATGACCATTATCTATGATTTCTATCAGTGTTGAGCCACCTTGAGCTACGCGAATAATCAACTCAGTCGCACCAGCATCAATCGAGTTTTCTAATAATTCTTTGACCACTGATGAGGGACGTTCAATTACCTCACCTGCCGCAATTTGGTTCGCTAGTGCGGCATCGAGAGTATGAATACGGCGTATTGAATCATGCACCATGCAATTGTTCCTGCAAAGTTTCGGCTAGCTGCTGTGAATTTACATCTAATGTCACAAAACGAGTTAATTCATCATCTGATTTTTGTATATCAATAACAACATCAGCTTGTGGAATTTCATCACCACCTTTTGATGGCCATTCAAATAAAAATAATCCATTTGGCGTTTCAAGATAATCTCTAATACCCATTAACTCCAATTCATATGGATCATCTAATCGGTATAAATCAAAATGGAAAACTTCTTGACCATTGATGGTGTAAGGCTCAACCAATGTATATGTCGGGCTTTTTACTGAGCCTTGATGCCCCAAACTCTGAAGAAAGTAGCGTGTGAAAGTCGTTTTACCAGCACCTAGATCACCAATCAAATAAATAATGCCTGAACGAATCTGCTGAGATAAGACTTGTGCAAAACGTTGAGTGTCTTGTTCATGATTTAGGGTAAATTTCACTGAATACGACATGGCAAATAAAACAAAATTGGGATGGCAGCTATGATAACATTGCCCTGCTTTAAAGCCTAATCCGTAAAGAAAAGCTGCTACATTTTAATGCAATTATGATCTCAAAAATTAAAGGATCAATATGTCTTCTGAAGCTTTATTAATTGACTGTGCATGCCACGGTCAAAACTATGCTGCTGTCATATGTGGGCATTTAGTTCAAAATCATGGACATCCATTAGGATTTATTGAAAACGTTTCAGATCGAACCAATCCTCAAGGTTGGTGTTTAGCATGTGAATATGTTTTTACACAAGAACAAGAAATGACTGATGTATTTCGTAATTTCAACCAAATGGCAGTAGTGTGTATTGAATGCTATGACAGCATTAAAAATAAACACAATATCTACCCACATCCTTCAGTTTAAATTACCTACTTTAATATCTTATGATGAAAGCAGCAAAATCACTATTTACTCCTCCGTTAATAAATGGTGTTAGTGCCAGTAAAGTCTTTCTACCCAATGATGTCTCTGAATTGACTATTTTTGAATACTTATGTGTTCAATTCCCTCATATACAAGCAATAGAGTGGCAACAACGCTTTGAGGATGGATTAATTTATGCCTCAGACGGTATGAAATTAAGTATTCGAGATAGGTATACGCCCAATACTTTTATTTTCTATTATCGTTTTCTGGCGCATGAAATACATGTGCCATTTGAGCATCAAATTCTATTTGAAGATGAACATTTGCTTGTCGTAGATAAACCACATTTCCTGACGATGTCTCCAACAGGTCAATACGTTCAAGAAACATTATTGGTAAGACTAAAAAAACAAACGGGATATGCTGAACTAACACCAATACATCGACTTGATCGTGAAACTGCAGGCATAGTGCTTTTCTGTAAGAAAGCAGAATCACGTGGAATCTATCAGCAACTTTTTGCCGAACGAAAAGTACAAAAAACTTATCATGCTATCGCTGCATATCGACCAGAAATCAAATTTCCAATGTCTTTGGAATTACACATGGAAAAAGGTCATCCTTTCTATACCATGCGAGTGAACTATGACAAAACAGCAAATACTGAAACATTTATAGAATTACTTGAACACAATTTCCAACATGCTAAATATCAACTTTCACCCAAAACTGGAAAACAACACCAACTTCGGGTGCATCTCAATCATCTAAATATTCCTATTCTAAATGATCCTTTTTATCCAACCGTACTACATAAAGCAGACGATGACTTTAATCATCCACTTCAACTGTTAGCAAAAGAAATTAGTTTTATTGATCCGATCAGCAATTTACAAAGAATATTTAGATCAAACTATGAATTGACATTGTAAGTATGACGTAATGACAAAAAAAGCATTATTTCAACTCAAAACGATTGAATTTAGCTTTTGATCGTTTAAAATACCTAGCGATAATTAAAAAATATTTGGTCATATTTTTCATGAGAAAAACAGAAGTTTATCAGGTTCGTCTTGATTCACAGGAAAAGAAACAAGCTTTTGCTGTCTTTAAGCAGTTAGGTATCTCCCCTGCTCAAGCAGTTCGACTTTTCTTCAAACAAGTAGTTTTGACAAAATCCATCCCGTTTGCGATTGAAAACCAAAACATCAACATGGAACAGTTACTCAAATTAAGAAAATCAAAAAATGCTACGACCGCTGATCATTCAACATCTACAGACATAGAAGATGACCATGAAGATTTGTTTGAAGAACTAAATGCTTTGCTTGGTGAAAGTGACAAAAGTTAACAATGTTGCATTTTTAAACAAGTTTTTAATTTTTAAGCTGAATCTTTTTAGATATTCTGACAATCCAAATAAAATTATAACTCAAGGATTTAGGAATGATTGTCAAGAGAGCAACACGCGAAGACCTAGAACAACTTGCTGTTTTATTTGATGAATATCGTCAATTTTATGGTGCCTCTGCAAACATTAAGCAATCCTACCAATTTTTGAAGCACCGATTTGACAATAAGGAAAGTGTTATCTTTATTCACGTAAAAGATAATGTCTTTACAGGATTTGTCTTACTTTATCTTGCGTTCTCATCAGTTGCTTGCGAAACCTACTATATTTTAGATGATGTCTATGTAACCCCATCCTACCGTAAACAAGGTTCGGCAAAACAACTCATCGACACCGCTATTTTATTTGCAAGACACGAAAATGCTTTACGCATTAGTTTAGAAACTCAAAAAAACAATATTGAATCTCATCGACTTTATGAGCAAATGGGTTTTATGCGGGATGATGAGTTCAACACCTTTCATTGCTTCCTCAAATAATTACTTTTCCAGTGCAATATTATGACTAAGCTGTTTTTGTGTAGCAGATAAATACAGCCACTCACCCTCTGGAATTTTTGGCAATTCTAATAAACCAACTTGATGACGATGTAAATCTTCCACCTTATTCCCTACTGCAGCTAACATTCGCTTAACTTGATGATAGATGCCTTGGTGAATCGTCATAGAAAGCTGATGTTCAGAAAATAAATGAACATCCGTAGCAGCGTAAATTCCTTTTTCATTTCTCAGCTCAACACCTTGTTCTAAAGCCTGTTTTTGCTCTAGTGTAATAGGGTCTGCTGTTGTGACATGATAAACTTTTGGAACATGTCTACGCGGATTGGTCAAAGCTTGCAAATATTGACCATCATCAGTTAATAGTAATAATCCTGTTGTATCCTGATCTAACCGCCCAACACATTGAATACCACGATGTAGAAGAATTTCGGGAAATAAACTGAATACGCTTTTATGATGCGTTGCTTGGTGAGAACACTCATAACCTTTAGGTTTATTTAACACCATATAAACATTCTCGCGAAATAAATACTCTTCGCCAAAAACTTCAAAACTTAAATGTTCTGTTGGGAAATTTTGCTTCGGATTATCACAAATTTGGTTTTCAATCGTCACTGAACCATTTTTGATAATTTGTTGACAGTATTTTCGAGAACCAAACCCTTGCGATTGCAAAATTTTTTCCAACAACATCTTTTAAATCCAATCAAAAACTCCGTTTATTGTACTCTATTCCTTACCGATACTGCTGTATGTTAAAATGTATGTATATCCAATATAGGCAATCTTCACAATTTCTCCATTTGTAATACAAGCGATACAAAACCCTTCTAAAAGAATCAAACTCTGAGGCTTGCACTCCATATTTTGGCTCAAAATTCTTGTTACATTTGTTTCAAGCAAAAAATATTGTCCCAAAAAATGGACAAGGAGTTTCGATATGAAATCTAAAATTTGGTTATACAGTACTATTATTGCAACCTCATCTATGCTGTCTGTTGCTCATGCGGATAATTCAACTCGTGTTGCTGCGACTTCAGCACTGGGTAGTGTTGTTGGAACTGCAATCGGTCAACAACTCGGTGGCAATACTGGAGCTATGATTGGTTCAGCGATTGGTGGTGCAGGTGGTGCAGCCGCATCAAGTAATAAACGCGATCGAACTGAAGCTGCTATTGGTGGAGGATTAGGTGGTGTCGGTGGTTATACTGTAGGACGTAATGTTGCAGGAACAAATGGCGGTTATGTAGGTGCTGCTCTAGGTGCTGCTGGTGGTGCTGTTTTAGGTCAAAAAGTAGGTCAAGATCGTGATCTAGACAATCGAAGATATGATGACCGCTATGAAAATCGTCGCTCATACGATGATAGACGTTATTACAACTCTCGTTACAAATACCGTCACGACAATGGTTTACACCGTGGTTGGTACAAAAATCGTTGATTTTAAATATTTAATATGAGCACCTTCGGGTGCTTTTTTTATTATTGAGGCAATATATCGAAAAATTTCGATATACATCAAAAACAATATATCGTATTATTTCGATATATTATTTTAGGTTATTTCGATGAAATCATTACAAGAGATAAAGTTTTCAGTTTTGGAGCTGGCACCTGTTCGCGAAGATAAAAGTATTGAGTTTTCACTTCATCATGCACTTGAACTCGCACAACATGTAGAGCAACTAAATTACGAACGTTTTTGGCTAGCTGAACACCATAATATGGATGGTATCGCAAGTTCCGCTACTGCTGTTCTTTTAGGTTTTATAGCCGCACACACGCAACATATTCGTTTAGGCTCTGGTGGCATTATGCTGCCTAATCATGCACCACTCGTTGTAGCTGAACAGTTTGGTACCCTAGCAACACTTTACCCCAATCGATTTGATTTAGGCTTAGGTCGTGCGCCTGGCACAGACCCTTTAACTATGCGAGCACTTCGACGTGGTCGCCAAGAGACTGAAGACCAATTCCCTCAGGATGTATTAGAAATACTGCAATATTTCAAAGCGCCTCAACCCAATCAAAAAATTACTGCCACACCTGGACAAAATACTCATGTACCCGTTTGGCTATTGGGTTCGAGTCTGTTTAGTGCTCAGTTAGCAGCGAAACTTGGGCTTCCTTATTCTTTTGCATCACATTTTGCTCCACGCATGCTAGGACAAGCTATTCAACTTTATCGCGACAATTTCCAAGCTTCTGAATATCTTGATCAACCGTATGTATCAATGGGTATTCCAACTGTTGTTGCATCTACGGATGAGGAGGCCCAATATTTAGCAACTAGTTCTTATCAACGTATTTTAAACTTGATTCGTGGTGATAGTTTAAAACTTAAACCTCCTGTTAAATCGACTGAAGGTCTTGCAAGTAGCGCTGAACAACTAGCTATACAAAACTTTTATGCGATGGCTCAAATTGGTTCGAAAGATACTGTTCAAGTAGGCTTAAGTAAAATTATCCAACAATATGATGTTGATGAGTTTATTTTCACGTGTGATATATACGATACCCAAAAACGTTTAGACAACTTTAGCCTACTGATGGAAATTAAACAGAGTTAAGTACTCTAAATTATGAAGTAAGTATGACTTAGAAAAATACTTACTTCACTGTACCCAAATATTGATAAGCTGCATCTTTTTTGACATATCTTAAATACTTATTTAGTGGTTTGAAATTTTGGTTTAATAAAAGAATATCTATGGTACTCAAGTCTTTACTGATACGAATATATTCAGGCTCATCATTGCTGCCCATATGATGATTACAATCATAATCAACTGTAATTTGATCCAACAACGATTTCTTGGTTTGAAAAATCTTTGTAACCTCCACCTCCCCTGATGCTAATAATTTAAAGCCTTGAATAGCATAGGTTCCAACACAACTGCTTCCTTTATAATAACTTTCAATCAAATAAATTGGCTGTTTGTTCAACAAACTTTGTTTAACATCCAAAATGAAACCAGTCTCAATGGGAGTAACTACATTCTTTCCGTAAATAAGTGTTTGTGAATAAGAAGAGAACTCCCCCATTGTTCCTCCTCCACCGATATCGAAGTTATAAAATTTTATTTTTTTGTCAGGAGAATAATGAGTTCTCAAATTATAGTGATCTTGAAATACAGGAAAAGAGTAACTAAAGCTTGACTTATCATTTTGGATTTTAGCCACTATCTCAGTCTCTATTGACTGATTCACATCATAAAAAGATTTGTCTTTATAATTTTTAACTACCCTACTTTCAAACTGGGCTAAAGTCTCGGCATGAATGATTGAGCTAAATATTAATACAATAAAAATGAAGATGTTTTTCATTTTATCTGTCCGTTTTTCTTATTAGAAATTTGAGTATAGATTTTTTATCTATACTCAATAAATATTCATCTTATCCAATACGACGTTTTAAACCCGTCATCTGTAAAACACGCGTTGAAATTTCCTCAATCGACATTTCAGTCACATTTAAGTATTTAATCCCTTCAGAAATATAAATACCTTCGATCGCACGCAACTCCATTTGGCATTGACTAAAACTCGAATAACGACTATTCGCTTTACGTTCATTGCGAATCGCAACCAAACGCTCAGCATCGATCATTAAGCCAAACAATTTATTCTTATGTTCTTTGAGAATTTTAGGCAAACGATTGTCGTCTAAATCTTCTTCTGTAAGAGGATAATTCGCAACACGAATACCAAATTGCAGAGAAAGGTAAATTGAAGTTGGTGTTTTTCCTGAACGCGATACTCCGATCAAAATAATATCTGCTTTATCATAATGTCGAGTTCTTGCACCATCATCATTGTCTAGCGCAAAGTGAACCGCATCAATACGAGCCTTATAATATTCAGAATCCGTTACTGCATGTGTTTGACCAACTAAAGTCGTTGGTGGTGTCCCAAGCTCATCAGATAATTTACTGATTAAGCCTTCAAAAACATCCAAATTTACAGCTTTTGCTGTGTTGATGATTTCTCGAACATGTGGATCAACCAAAGTGTCAAAAACAAGGGGCAAAGAACCATCTCTATTTTGACAAGCATTGATCTCAGCAACAACGTTCATCGCGGCTTCTTCAGTGGTGATATAAGGCATAATATGAATGTCAAAATCAACGTTCGGAAATTGAGCAAGTAGTGAATGCCCAAGGGTTTCAGCCGTAATCGCTGTACCGTCTGAAATAAAATATACGCTCCGTTTAATTTCTTTACTTACGGGCATCAAAATTCTCCTTAAACATTTGTCTTAGTGCTCTATAATCTTTATAGTAAACTCATCTAACATGACTGTCGCTTAGTAAAACGGTTAATCTAGGCACTTTCGTATAATTTCATACCAATGATGGTCATTCATACTGCAAAAAAAGTGGAGTAAATACTTTGGAAGCGCGCGTAATCGGTCTGGAAAAATTAGGGAAACACGATGTCGAACTCGTAGGTGGGAAAAACTCATCTTTGGGTGAAATGATCAGCCATTTATCCAATGCTGGTGTATCGGTACCTGGTGGCTTCGCAACAACTGCTGCTGCCTATCGTGAGTTCTTGGATCAAAGCGGTTTAAACGCTCGTATTCAGGCTGAACTTGCACAACTTAATGTAGATGATGTAATCGCACTTGCTGAGACTGGTGCAAAAATCCGTAAATGGATTGTTGATACTCCACTGACCGCCGCATTAGAAAAAGAAATCCGCGAGGCATTTGCAGTACTTTCAAACGGTAATCCAGACATCGCTGTAGCTGTACGCTCTTCTGCAACTGCAGAAGATTTACCTGACGCATCATTTGCAGGTCAACAAGAAACTTTCTTAAATATTCGTGGTATCGATAATATCCTGATCGCGATTAAAGAAGTTTTTGCATCTTTATATAACGATCGTGCGATTGCATATCGTGTACACCAAGGCTTTGAACACAGTGTTGTTGCGCTTTCAGCTGGTGTTCAACGTATGGTTCGTTCTGAAACTGGTGCTGCAGGTGTTATGTTTACACTTGATACAGAATCTGGTTTCCGTGATGTTGTATTCATTACAGCCTCTTATGGTTTGGGTGAAATGGTTGTACAGGGTGCAGTTAACCCTGACGAGTTCTACTTATCTAAGCCACTTTTAAACAATGGCAAACATGCAGTATTACGTCGTAATCTTGGTTCTAAACACCAAAAAATGATTTATGGTGAAGAAGGTTCTGCGGGTAAATCTGTTGTTGTGGTTGATGTAGAAAAACCTGAACGCCAACAATTCGCATTAAATGATCATGAGCTTCATGAACTTGCAAAACAAGCATTAATCATTGAACAACACTACGGTTCACCGATGGATATCGAGTGGGCAAAAGATGGTGATGATGGTCAAATCTACATCGTTCAAGCACGTCCAGAAACCGTAAAAAGTCGCCAAAATGTCGGCACAATGGAACGTTACCTGTTAAAGCAACGCGGTACAGTTATCTGTGAAGGACGTTCTATTGGTCAACGCATCGGTTCAGGTAAAGTTCGCGTCGTAACTTCGATTAAAGAAATGGATAAAGTACAAGACGGTGATGTACTTGTATCTGACATGACTGACCCAGACTGGGAACCAGTAATGAAACGTGCTGCTGCGATTGTAACTAACCGTGGTGGTCGTACATGTCACGCAGCCATTATTGCTCGTGAACTTGGTGTACCTGCAATTGTTGGATGTGGTAATGCAACGGAAGTATTAACTGATGGTCAAGAAGTCACTGTTTCTTGTGCTGAAGGTGATACAGGCTTTATTTATGAAGGTGCGTTAGACTTTGAAGTTCAACGTAACTCTATTCATTCTATGCCAAAACTACCGTTCAAAATTATGATGAACGTTGGTAATCCAGACCGTGCATTTGACTTTGCACAAATCCCAAATGAAGGTATCGGTCTTGCACGTCTCGAGTTCATTATTAACCGAATGATTGGCGTCCACCCTAAAGCTTTATTAAATATTGAAAGTTTGCCACGCGAAACACGTGCAGCAGTGATGACACGAACTGCTGGCTACACCTCTCCGATTGAGTTCTATGTTGAAAAATTAGTTGAGGGTATTTCAACTCTTGCTGCTGCATTTGCGGAAAAACCAGTCATTGTTCGTATGTCTGATTTCAAATCAAATGAATACGCAAACTTAATTGGTGGTAAATTATACGAACCAGAGGAAGAAAACCCGATGTTGGGTTTCCGTGGTGCAAGTCGTTATGTATCAGATAACTTCCGTGACTGTTTTGAGCTTGAATGCCGCGCATTGAAAAAAGTGCGTGATGAAATGGGCTTAACTAACGTACAAATCATGATTCCATTTGTTCGTACAGTTTCTGAAGCAAAACGTGTTATCGAACTACTTGCTCAAAATGGCTTAAAGCGTGGTGAGAATGGTTTAAAAATCATCATGATGTGTGAATTACCAACCAATGCTTTATTGGCTGAACAATTCCTTGAACACTTCGATGGTTTCTCTATCGGTTCAAATGATTTAACTCAGTTAACACTAGGTTTAGATCGTGATTCAGGTATTGTCTCTCACTTGTTTGATGAACGTGATGCAGCAGTTAAAGCGCTTCTTTCAATGGCAATTCATGCTTGTCGCAAAGCAGGCAAATACGTTGGTATTTGTGGTCAAGGCCCATCTGACCATCCTGATCTTGCTAAATGGTTAATGGAACAAGGTATTGAATCGGTGTCATTGAACCCAGACTCAGTACTTGATACTTGGTTCTTCCTTGCAGAAGAGCAGATCAAAAAGGCTTAATCTTTATTAGAAAAAGACCCTCTTTCGTAGGGTCTTTTTTCATCTTTAGTTCTTGAGATTTTAAAATTATGCAAATTTACTTGGCTCGTAACAATCAACAAGCTGGACCTTACAGTTTAGAACAAGTAAACCAAATGCTCGCAAGTCAACAAGTTTTACTTACTGACTTAGCATGGCATGAAGGTATGACTGAATGGAAAACTCTTGGAGAATTAACTCAAGGCAAACTTGTATACGAACCTGTAGGTTATTCACCTTTTAATACACCAATTAAAAATGAAGCTGAAAATTCAAGCTTCAAAATTAAAGTTGAAACGAAGTCTGATGAATTTGAACTGGCGTCATTTGCGTCGCGTGCGTTGGCAAAAATATTGGATCTAATGCTATGGCTACCGATGGCAGCAATTCCCTCTTTCTTTTTTGATCAAAGCCAATACACTCAATTGTTTGAAATTCAAAAACAATTACAGGCTACAGACGTAGCATCTAGTAAAGCTGTTGAACTGCAACAACAACTTATTCAATTAATTCCAAATGAAGCATGGATCAGTATTTTTGCATATCTTATTATCATGTTGATGTTACAGGCATTCATGATTGCAAAATCAGGTCAAAGTCTTGGAAAGAAAATTGCCAAAATCAAAATCGTTGATGCTGAGACAACCACAAATGTAAGTACAATTCGTGCTTTTTGGGTGAGAAGCATACTTTTCATCATTCTGAATCTACTATTTATGCCTTTTATCACAATTATTGATTATGGATTCTTCATGTTGAACAAAAAACGTCAAACTTTGCACGATAAATTAGCCAAAACGAAAGTCGTAAAGCAATAAATAACTGAAGATATAAAAAAGAGGATTTACTCCTCTTTTTTTGTATATTAAATTGATATCTATAGAGAAAAATAACAACTGAACCCGAATCCCTACAAGATAAATCGGGTTTGAAAACAAGCATTTCAGCGTACTTTATCAGTAGCTTAGTTTTTCAATATGAGGCATAATGCCCTACAACGTAGCGGTGTCGGATAATTGACAAGCATTTCACAAAAAATTCTTATCAATCATGCGACACTTTAATCGCTATCCCATAATTTAATTAGGGAATGGGACTCTTCACCGAGGTTGTAAAATGAGACAAACGATTTTAGCTGTATTGTCTTTATCAACGATGGCTGCACTCTTGACTGGGTGTGGCGGTGATATGGTACTACTAAACAATAAAGGTCCAGTTGGTCAAGGTCAAAGTGACCTCATGATGACTGCGATCTATCTAATGCTTTTGGTGGTAATTCCATCAATTATCATGGCATTATGGTTTGGTTGGCAATATCGCGCATCGAATAAAGATGCAGACTATAAACCTACTTGGGCACACTCTACGACAATTGAGATCGTTGTTTGGGGTGTTCCTGTCATTATTATTGGTATTTTAGCTTGGTTAACTTGGTGGGGTTCCCACAAGTACGACCCTTACCGTCCGTTAGAGTCAGATAAAGCGCCTTTAACTGTTCAAGCCATCGCTGAGCAATTCAAATGGATTTTTATCTATCCTGAGCAAAACATTGCAACGGTAAACGAAGTACGCTTCCCAGAAAAAACACCTATTAGCTTCAAGATTACATCTAACTTCACAATGAACTCGTTCTTCATTCCTCAGTTAGGTGGTCAGATCTACGCTATGGCGGGTATGCAGACTCATCTTCACCTTTTAGCAGATGAACCAGGTGTATTCCGTGGTTTCTCAGCTAACTATTCAGGTTATGGTTTCTCACAAATGCGCTTCAAGGCACATAGTGTAACTGAACCAGAGTTTGCACAATGGGTAGAAGCTGTTAAAGCGGGTAATGGTACAAGTATCAATGCTGAAGCTATTCAAAAAGGTACACTTGACCAAGCTGAATTAGCGACACTTAAAGATGGCGATCGTTCTAAACATCAGATCGAAATTCTTGTAAACCGTGCTAAGGCTGCTGGTGATGAAGAAGCACTTGCTAAAGCTGAAGCTATGAAACCGTTCCCGAACAAGCCACACCCTGTGACTTATTACTCTTCAGTTGAGCCAAAATTGTTTGAAACAATTATCAACCACTACATGAGTAATTATCACGGTGCTGACCACTCTGCTGCTGGACATGCAACAGCAGAAACTCATGCTGCAGCTGAACATGCTGCTCAAGGGGAATAAGACATGGATATGATTTTTGGCAAATTAGGCTGGGATTCTATTCCAACAGAGCCGATTGTACTCGTTACCATGGTCATGATGGCTCTTGGTGGCATTGCAGTTCTAGGCGGTATTACCTATTTCAAAAAATGGGGATACTTATGGAACGAATGGTTCACATCTGTAGACCATAAGAAAATTGGTATCATGTATATCATCGTATCAGTAGTCATGCTTCTGCGTGGTTTCGCCGATGCGATTATGATGCGTTTACAACTTTTCCTCGCTAAAGGCGGTGGTGAAGGTTACTTACATCCAGACCATTACGATCAGATCTTTACAGCACACGGTGTAATCATGATCTTCTTCGTGGCTATGGGTCTCGTTGTAGGTATGATGAACATTTCTGTTCCATTACAAATCGGTGCTCGTGACGTAGCATTCCCATTATTGAACTCTTTAAGCTTCTGGTTATTTGCTGGTGCTGCTGGTTTGATGATGGCTTCACTTGTTTTAGGTGAATTCGCTGCGACTGGTTGGATGGCATACCCTCCTCTTTCAGGTATCCAATACTCGCCAGGTGTAGGTGTTGACTACTACATTTGGGCACTGCAAGTTTCAGGTTTAGGTACGCTTTTATCTGGTGTTAACTTCTTTGTTACCATCATCAAAATGCGCGCACCTGGCATGAAATTAATGGATATGCCTATTTTCACTTGGACATCACTTTGTACAGCGGTGTTAATTATTGCATCTTTCCCTGTGTTAACAGGTACGCTTGCAATGTTGACATTAGACCGTTACTTCGGCTTCCACTTCTTCACTAATGAGCTTGGCGGTAGTCCAATGCTATATGTGAACTTGATTTGGACTTGGGGTCACCCAGAAGTATACATCTTGGTGTTACCAGCATTTGGTCTATACTCTGAAATCGTTTCAACTTTCTCTCGTAAGACGTTGTTCGGTTACAAATCAATGGTATATGCAACTATCGCAATTACTGTTCTTGCGTTCGTTGTTTGGCTTCACCACTTCTTTACCATGGGTGCGGGTGCAAACGTTAACGCATTCTTCGGTATTATGACGATGGTTATTGCGATCCCTACAGGTGTGAAAATCTTCTCTTGGTTATTCACAATGTATAAAGGTCGTATTACCTATACTACACCGATGCTTTGGACACTAGGTTTCCTTGTAACCTTTGGTATTGGTGGTTTGACTGGCGTACTTATGGCTGTTCCACCAGCGGACTTCCTTGTACACAACTCACTCTTCTTGATCGCTCACTTCCATAACGTAATTATCGGTGGTGTGGTGTTTGGTATGTTTGCCGGCATCATTTTCTACTGGCCGAAAATGTTTGGTTGGAAACTCAATGAAGCTTGGGGTAAAGCTGCGTTCTGGTTCTGGTTCATCGGTTTCTACTTTGCATTCATGCCACTTTATATCCTTGGTTTCATGGGTATGACACGTCGTTTGAATACATATGACAACCCTGAATGGGATCCATACTTAGCAATTGCATTGTTTGGTGCTGTATTGATTGCTATCGGTATTGCTTGTTTCCTTATGCAGATCATCGTTGGTTTCTTACAACGTCATCAAAATATGGACTACACAGGCGATCCATGGGATGGTCGTACACTTGAATGGGCTACCTCTTCTCCTGCTCCGTTCTATAACTTTGCACATGTACCAGCAGCTGACGGTATCGACCGCTTCTGGACTGACAAAGAAAATGGTGTAGCATACGCTCGCGACACTAAATATGAAGATATCCATATGCCGACTAGTCGTGCAGCTGGTTTCATCATTGCAATGTTCATTACTGTTCTTGGTTTTGCATTGATCTGGCATATTTGGTGGCTTGTAGTTGTTTCATTCGTTGCTTCAGTTGTTAGCTTGATCGTAAGCTCATTCACTAAGAATGTTGATTACTACGTACCTGCTGCAGAAGTTGAGCGTATTGAAAATGAACGCTATGCGTTACTTGAAAAACACTTGAAGAAGGACTAAGGAAATGGCTGAAGTACTTCATCACGACAACCACGGTCATGACGGTCATCACGAACACGATGACACAGACTTAACGGTCTTTGGTTTCTGGACATATTTGATGAGTGACTTGATTCTTTTCGGATCACTCTTCATTGCGTTCGCTGTATTAAGCAGTCATATTCCGCCTGGTACTCCAAGTGCGAAAGATCTTTTTGGTGATTCTTTAGGTTTTGTTTTAACCGAGACTTTTGCCCTTTTGATCTCTTCGGTAACATTCGGATTTGCTGTTCTTGCATCTTATAAAAAGAACGTTAATAAAGTAATTACTTGGTTATTTGTAACTTTCTTATTTGGTGCATCGTTCATTGGGATGGAAATCTATGAATTCCATCACCTTGTACATGCTGGCCATGGTCCAACTCATAGTGCGTTCTTATCAGCATTCTTTACTTTAGTTGGTACACACGGTATCCACGTAACTTCTGGTTTAGTTTGGATGCTCGTGCTTATGTATCAAATCAAGAAGAATGGTTTGACACTACCGAATACACGTCGTCTTGCTTGCTTAAGCTTGTTCTGGCACTTCCTTGACATCGTTTGGATCTGTGTATTCAGCGTCGTTTACTTAATGGGAGTTCTCTAATGGGTGGTCATGACCATAA
The DNA here is from genome assembly GCF_051390655.1 of Acinetobacter sp. P1(2025). Classification (NCBI taxonomy): domain Bacteria; kingdom Pseudomonadati; phylum Pseudomonadota; class Gammaproteobacteria; order Moraxellales; family Moraxellaceae; genus Acinetobacter; species Acinetobacter sp. P1(2025). Next base: position 16,308 of record NZ_JBPKBJ010000035.1, on the reverse strand, counting down.
TGCCGCAGGTGCATCACACGGTAACTTCAAACAGTACACGGTTGGTTTCATCCTGTCTGTTGTCCTCACCATCATTCCTTTTGGAATGGTGATGGCGGGTGGTTTTAGTCGTGGTATTTTAATGACTGTAATCGCAATTACAGCGGTTGCTCAGGTGCTTGTACAGCTTGTGTATTTCCTACACATGAATACATCATCAGAACAACGCTGGAACTTGATTGCATTCATCTACACAATCCTATGTATCGCTGTTCTTCTTGTTGGTTCAGTGTGGATTATGAATTACCTACACTACAACATGATGATCTAAACTGATTGTCATGTGGAAAAAGTATTTATTCCTGACTAAACCAGGAATTCTCTTCGGTAATTTTATTACCACCTTGGGCGGCTTCTTTTTAGCCGCCCAAGGCGCTATAGATATCCTCTTATTATTATTGACCTTACTGGGTACAACTTTTGTAGTTGCTTCTGGTTGTGTCGTGAATAATGTAATTGACCAAGATATCGATCAAAAAATGCAACGTACGATGAATCGTGCTCTTGTTAAAAAGACAATCTCTCCAACAATTGCAATGTTCTATGCATTGGTCTTAGGAGTTATTGGATTTGGCATTTTATGGTTCTTTGTAAATGCATATGCATTCTTGTTTGCTGTCATTGGTTTTGTTGTCTATGTCGGTTTTTATAGTTTGTGGACTAAACGTACTACAATCCATCAAACTGTAATTGGTAGTATTTCTGGAGCGAGTCCTCCTGTTATTGGTTATACGGCTGTAACTCAACAATTCGATATAGCTGCCCTATTAATTTTTGTTGCATATGCTTTATGGCAAATGCCACATTCTTGGGCGATTGCTATCTATCGTTTTGATGATTATAAAAACGCAGGAGTACCAATTTTACCTGTAGCACGCTCTATTCTACGCACGAAAATAGAATCCTTAATTTATGTGATTTTATTTACTATTGCGATGAATGCTTTATATGTCTATGGATATACCAATATTGTATTCTTGGTGATCTGTAATTTACTTTGTGCTTACTGGTTCTATATTGGTATTTTAGGTTTTAAAGCTGAAAATGATCAACTTTGGGCAAAACGCTTTTTCTTATTTTCAGTGATTTTGATTACTGTAATTAGTTTAAGTTTCAGTTTTACTTTTAATAGTCCTGCGCCCACCTTCCCTATTTTCTAAAAAGATAGAGGAACCTCTATCTTTTTATTCTCCGCTTCAATTGTTATCATTTCGTGCAATAAAAACATTCATACTTTATTGCCTAAATGAAACTTCAAAATATATCGATTTTAAAACCCATTCTTTATACATTTATCACAGCAATTTCTATTCAAGCTCAAAGTATTTATGCTGGAGCTGAAAATATCTGTGAACCAAATCTACACTTAGATGATCGCGATCTAAATGGTTGCAGTAATTTACCTGTTCTATATCCTTCAAATGATAGTCAAACTAATACCGCCTTATTACTAAGTGATTTGGGTTTAGCTGAAATCGAACCAATGCCGATAGATCAAAACTTATGGGACGCGACTTTTGGTTATGTGCCATTTGATGCTGCAAATGTATCGTTGGCAACGAAGAATAAAATTCAGAATCAGAGAAATGAATTAACAGTAAAAGACGAAATCATATTTGATGAACGTTGTTATAGTTTTAATTCAGGCAACTATGCTTTTATTAATCAAGTTAAAACCCATAAACTAATTCCAGCAAATGAAAAGCTTGTTCTGATCAACGAACGCAAGAAGATGAATCAATGTGACAATAAAATTGCATTGATCTCTATCGATCCAAATTGGTCAACAACCACGCGTCAATACGCATCTTATTTAAATGCGAGTATTTTGTTTTATAATGCTAACTATTCATCTTCTACGAAAATTTTTACGGTATTAACTTCGGTTGAAGATGCATGGTTGAAAGAAACAGCTCAATATATGTTGATTCGGACGACACTCAATTCAGCTTATGCAACAGGTGTTGATCAATACGGTGATGTATACCTTGATAATATTAATCAAAATTTACTAAAACAGTTCTTAGGTCATATCACGAACTATCTAAATGCTTACCCTAATGGTCGTTATGTAGCAAGTGCGCGTGGATTTTTACGTCGTGGTTTTTGGTTATCTAAACGCCAAGATCTTTTAGTCAATGAGATCGTGTGGCAAATTCAAAATCCTAAATCTAAATTTTACAATTTAGATATGGGACAACTTCCTGCTGAAATTGATAGACGTATTTTTAGTAGCAATTCATTTGAACTCAAAAATCTCAAGGACCCTTTTTTCTTGACGATATATAATTTAATGAACATGCGTTACTACAAAACTGAAGGTTACCAACCTATTACGTGGTCTCAACTTAATGCACAAAAAGATTTCTTTAAAACTCAACCTGAGTTATTTAATTATTTAAGAGCAATTCATTTATTTTTTATCCAGAATAAACCCCGAGAAGCTTTAAATTATTTACCAAAGTCAAATACTAAAAATAGTAATTATTTACAACTGAGCCAAACTTTTTTAAAAGGTCAAATATTGGAAAAACTCGGTCAAAACCAATCTGCTGAAGAATACTGGACTAATCAGCTTGCTCAAGCACGTACACTTTATCAGAAAGGTTTATTTGAAACCGCATTATCCAAACATTTGAATATCAAACAAGATTATTCAGCTTTTATAGGAAAGCAAGCGAAAATAAGCCAACCAAATCTACAAAGACAATTTATAACTCAACAAGCTAATATAGATAGTTTAGACAAGATTATTCAATCTAATCAAAGCACTGTCGATCAAAAACAAGCTGCTATTCATACCTTATTAAGCAAAAGTTTAGTTCACCAGAGATTCGATTTATTTCAACAGAAATATTCATATTTGCCTAAAAATGCGAGTGAATACAAAGGACATTCAAGCGCAAAAGAACACTTAAAAAACAAACCTGAGTTTGCTAATTTTATTTGGAATGGATCAAACATCACGGCTCAACTCAAATGCGATAATCTCTTAACATTGACCCAACAACTCAGTAAATTGCCAAATGATCCCCTCCTTAACATTTGTTTGGGAGAGTTTATGCGAAGTGAACAAGGTTATAGCCTGCAACAACTCAGCTATGACGAGCAACAAAAACCAACTATAAGTGGAAAAATTTTTGCTCGCGGTGAAATTTATAAAGATATTATCAAATCCTCTCGAAAAGATGATTTACATGCTTATGCACTTTATAGGGCAATTCAATGTTATGCGCCGAGTGGAATAAATGATTGCGGGGGTACCGAAGTGACTAAAAACACACGTAAGCAATGGTACGATCAAATCAAAAGAGATTATCCAACAAGTGTATGGGCTAGATCACTGAAATATTATTGGTAGGTTTATCCTTTAATGTGGTTAAGGTGTATTCTTTTTAGTGTGTTGCTGTTGATATTAGGACTAAACCAACCGAGTCGACCAGCAACTCCAACTATCGATGCCAATCAATTTCAATCCTTTTGGATTTGGGGTGAGATAAAATCTGCCCCCTATCTTTCAAAGGCTAAAGAGCTTTATATTCTGCAAGGTGAAATCCGTTATTCAAAACAAAAACAGACTTCAATTTTGATACCGCAAGGTATTGGTACTTTAAAACTACCCAATCAAAAAATTTGGCTCGTTTTTCGAACCCACCACTTAGATTGGAGTTCACAAAATTACAAAACCATCTTAACTCGCTTAAATCATTGGAAAAATCTAGGCAATCAGATTGAAGGAATTCAAATTGATTTTGACAGTAAAACCCGCAATCTAAATGAATACGCATATTTTTTAAGTCAATTCAGAAGTCAACTTCCCGCTCAATATAAACTCAGTATTACAGGATTACTTGATTGGACAAATTTTAAAGAGCAAGGCACCCTAAAACTTCTTAGACAAAATATTGATGAACTAGTGATCCAAACCTATCAAGGCACCACCTCTATTCCCAATTACCCTGAATATTTAAAACGTATAGCAAGTCTTAAACTGCCTTATAAAATTGGTTTTGTGCAATATGGAAAATTATATAGTGACTTAAAGACAGTTCATGATCCGCATTTTAAAGGCTATGTGATCTTTTTACTGCGTGAAAAACCGTGAATTTACTTGCGATTTGGGTGAAAGGTGTCTAAAATCGCAGCTTCGCAATTTGCGACATAACTTTTTAAGTTATGACTCCTTGCTTCTGACTCATTTTAAGTTAGGGGCTGCTTAAACCGTAAGGAGCTGACAATGCGTCACTACGAAATCGTACTATTGGTACACCCAGACCAAAGCGATCAAGTTGTAGGTATGGTTGAACGCTATATCTCTCAGATCAAAGAAGCTGATGGTCAAATTCACCGTTTAGAAGATTGGGGCCGCCGCCAATTGGCTTACCCGATTAACAAGATTCACAAAGCACACTACATTCTTATGAATGTTGAATGTGGTCAAACGACTCTTGATGAATTAGAAGAATTGTTCCGTTATAACGATGCAATCATTCGTAACATCATCATCCGTCGTGAACACGCAATTACTGAAGAATCTTTACTTGCTAAGAGTGCTGAAGAAAAACGTGCGCGTAAAGCTCAACGTGAAGAAGCACAACAAGCAATTCAAGAAGCTGAATAAGGAGAACATCAATGGCACGTTTTTACCGTCGTCGCAAGTTCTGCCGCTTTACAGCTGAGAATGTTGCGTACATCGACTACAAAGATATCGACACTTTAAAACAGTACATCACTGAAAACGGCAAGATTGTTCCTAGCCGTATTACAGGTACTAAAGCTCGTTATCAACGTCAATTAGCGTTAGCTATTAAACAAGCTCGCTATTTGTCTTTGATTCCGTACACTGACAACCATAAGTAAGTGAGGTGAGCTGTGGACGTTATCTTATTACAACGCATTAAGAACCTTGGTAAATTAGGCGACAAAGTATCAGTAAAAGCTGGTTACGGTCGTAACTTCTTGATCCCTCAAGGTAAAGCTGTAGCTGCAACTGAAGCAAACACTGCTGCATTTGAAGCTCGTCGTGCTGAACTTGAGAAACAAGAAGCTGCTATTTTAGCTGCTGCGAACGCACGTGCTGAACAATTGAACGAAGTAAATATCGTTATCACTGCTAAAGCTGGTGATGAAGGTAAACTTTTCGGTTCTATCGGTACTCGTGACATCGCTGACGCTTTAACGAACGCTGGTCTAGCAGTAGATCGTGCAGAAGTTCGTTTACCAAACGGTGCGCTTCGTCACACTGGTGAATTCAACATCGCAATCCAATTGCATCATGATGTTGTTGCTGAAGTTCTCGTTACTATCGTATCTGAGTAATTTCTGCAAAAAAAAGAGCATGTTTTTACATGCTCTTTTTTTATGTCCATAATTTAGATTTAAGCTTTGATTCTACTTTTTCATCACTTAAACAATTTTCTTTAATAAACTTCTCCTGTTGCTATCCATTTGGATTAAGATAGTCATTCATTCACGGTTTCAACTTTTTATTAGGTCTTGTTATGTCACAGGCAAATGCCAATTTTGCAAAAAATACTCCCAACGCTGAGAGTAAAGTGAATAACTCAAGTCAACTAAAAGAGTTTAGAACGCCTCCTCATAATCTTGCGATTGAGCAAGCTGTTTTAGCTGCATTAATGACGGTAGCAGAATCATTTGAACAAGTGGGTGACTTACTCAAGGAAAATGATTTTTACGCAACTCGACATAAGTATATTTATCGAGCTATTGAAAAATTAGCGCAAGAAAACTCACCTTATGATGCAGTGTTAGTCAATGACTGGTTACTTAAGCAGAATCTACTCGATGCGATTGGCGGTGAAGAATACTTAATGCAATTGATGGCGGATTCACCATCAAGCTTCTATAACCTTGAGATCTATGCCAGCAAAATTAAGGAATTTTCAACCTTACGCAGTATGATCAAAGTCAGTACTGATATTTTACAAAATGCTTACGACACCAAAGGTCGCCCTGTTAGTGAAATTCTAGACTTAGCTGAAACTAATATTTTCTCTTTAGCGGAACAGCACAACAACAATAAAAAAGATTCAGGTCCAAAGTCGATCAGCTCAGTAACAGCTGATGTAATTAGCAAATTAGATGAGCTTTCCAAAATGGATGGCAACATCACAGGACTTTCTACAGGTTTTCTTGAATTAGACAATAAAACCTATGGTATGCAGGCGGGCGATTTAATTATTGTTGCTGCACGTCCTTCGATGGGTAAAACCACGTTTGCCATGAATTTAGTCGAGAGTGTACTGTTTAATTGCAACCTCCCTGCTCTTGTTTACTCTATGGAAATGCCAGCAGATTCAATCGCAATGCGTTTGATTTCCTCTTATGGGAAGGTTCATCAAGGGCATCTACGTTCAGGTAAATTGGACGGCGACGAATGGTCAAAAGTAACTGGTACGATTTTACAATTACAGGAAAAACATCTTTATATTGATGATTCATCTGCATTACCTCCAACTGAAGTTCGTGCACGTGCAAGGCGTATTGCCAAAATGCATGATGGAAAAATCGGTTGCATCATGGTCGACTATTTACAGTTGATGAAAGTTCCAGGTATGGGTGATAACCGTGTTGGTGAGATTTCTGAAATTTCGCGAAGCTTAAAAGCATTAGCAAAAGAAATGAACTGCCCTGTAATTGCATTATCTCAGCTTAACCGAAGCCTGGAAAATCGCCCAAATAAACGGCCAGTAATGTCTGACTTGCGTGAGTCTGGAGCGATCGAGCAAGATGCCGACTTGATTATGTTTATTTACCGTGATGAGGTTTATAACAAAGAATCTAAAGAGGCTGGAACAGCAGAAATCATCATTGGTAAACAGCGTAATGGACCTATTGGTACTGTCCGTCTCGCCTTTGAAGGACAATATACTCGCTTTAGTAATCTTTCACCTGAATTCTATGCACAATTTGATGATGAAGAATAACGCATAATATTTTGTAATCTGACTTATTTTCTAGCCGTCCCAAAGGAGTACTCAGGGTGCGCCAAGCAACAATTTATATTGATAGTGAAGCACTACAATATAATTTAAACCGTGTTAAACAACTTGCACCACATTCCCAAATTGTAAGTATGGTGAAAGCCAATGCATATGGGCATGGAGTACAGGATTGTTTAGCCGCCTTAAATGCAACGGATGCTTTTGGTGTAGCTTGTTTGGAAGAAGCTTTAGATATTAGGCGACTAGGGTATACGCAACCGATCACCTTAATTGAAGGTGTATTTACTGAAGATGAGATGGAAGATGTTATTCAACAGAAACTTGAATGCGTTGTACATCGACATGAGCAAGTAGAATGGTTAATCCAAAATAAAGAAGCCTATAATGCCTTAGGACTTAAGGTTTGGGTAAAACTAAATAGCGGGATGAATCGCTTAGGTTTTAAGAGTAATGAAATTATAGCCGTTATTCATCAACTAAAATCATTGAATTTTAACTGTGTACTCACTATGCATTTTGCAAATGCGGATGTAGATCACCCGTTAAATGAGCAACAGATTCAACAATTTTTAGACGTAAAAAATGCATGTGAACCAATATTAGCCTCTTGTTGTAATTCTGCTGCTATCTATAAATATCCAAACTTACATTTTGATTATGTACGTCCCGGGATTATGCTTTATGGTGCAACACCTTTTGCAGATAAAGATGTTAATGAACTTGATTTGAAACCTGTAATGAGTTTTGAAGCAGAAATTATTGCACTAAATCAAATACAAGCAGGCGAAAGCGTTGGTTATGGTTCTACTTTTACAGCAACGAATAGTATGCAAATTGCAATTGTTTCTATTGGCTATGGTGATGGCTATCCACGTGCATATGTAAAACCTAATTACGTAGCGATTGATAAGCAACTAACTCCTGTTATTGGTCGAGTAAGTATGGACATGATTGCGATCGACACAACTAATCTTCAAGTTAAAGTCGGCACCAAAGTTGAACTTTGGGGTAAAACACGATTGGTTGATGATGTCGCAAATGCAAATGGTACGATCGGTTATGAACTTCTATGCCGACTAAGTAATAGACCACAAAGACAACGTATCTAATAAATAAAAATCCAAGCAAAAGCTTGGATTTTTTCTTATAAGCCGTAATCCGCTGTAGGTTTTGGCAACTCTTGTAAACCTCGACGTAGCGTCTCTGACCACTGTTTACTAATTTGAGTAAAATATGGATCTTCCTCACTAATTCGTTTGCCTTCAGGAATAACGTAACTATCTTTGTGATATACCAAAGCGTCCAAAGGTAAACCTACAGATACATTTGAGCGTAGCGTTGAATCAAATGAAATCAAAGAACAGCGCAAAGCATCATCAAGTGGCATCGTATAGTGCAAAGCTCGATCTAGTATAGGTTTACCGTACTTGCTTTCACCAATCTGAAAATAAGGTGTATCCGTAGTTGCGCAAATAAAGTTTCCTTGAGGGTAAACATTATAGAGCTGCATTTCCTCACCTTTAATCTGTCCACCCACCAAGATACTACATGAATAATTCATCTGTTCTTGCGTATTACTTGTGATGTCTTCTAAAACTCTGCGCAAAGTTTTACCAACAAGTTCAGCTACCTCAAACATTGTATTTACAGTGTATAGATTTGGCTCTTGATGCAATGTTAAAGAATTTTGTAGATGTCCTAAAACCGCTTGTGTTGTCGCTAAATTACCAGCGGTCTGAAGTGCGATGAAACGCTCACCCTTGATACCAAAAGTATGTAATTTACGAAATACTGAAATATGATCGACCCCTGCATTTGTTCTAGTATCACTGATGAGTACTAAACCTTGCTCCAATCTTAATGCACAACAATAGGTCATCTTGCTCTCTTTTCTTCAACACGCTAAAACCTGAACAACCGACATCATACTCTCCACACCACCCTGTTCACGAACCCCACGAATAGGAGCAACATCAAGATAATCTCGACCAACTGCAACATAGATGTGATTTTGAGGGCTAAATATCTGGTTACTAACATCGAAACAATACCATTGATTGTCAACAAATACTTCTGCCCATGCATGACTGGCAAGGTGCGGTTGATTCTGATCATACAAATAACCAGAAACATAACGTGCAGGTAAATGTAATGCTTTACACATTGCAATCATGACATGTGCATGGTCTTGGCAAACACCTTTAGCAGCATAAAATGCATCTGTAGCCAATGTTGTGACAGATGTGCTCTCAGGTTGGTATGGCATTTTTTCTAATATCTTCTCAGATAAAAGAATTAAATGCTGTCGATCTTTGGCACGAACAATATTTTGTGCGAAATACAACATCTCCTGATCACAATGAGTCAGACTGGTTCTTTGCAGAAAAATATAAGGCGAAATTTCATTTTCGAAATGCCCGATTTCAGTTTCAAATAGATCTACAATTCCTTGAGCCATGATCGTCAAATATCGGTAATCATGACGCTGTGTTGCAGTTAACCAGAGATTATTAAAGGCATCGCGTTGGCAACGATATTCGCCTGGTACACTGATATGCCAATTCTCAATAATCTGATGCTTAGAACTTTGCGGCATCATCTTAATTGACTGCACGCTATTACGTGCATTTTGTGTATATCGATAGTGTGTTTGATGATTTACCATAAGTTTCATGCATACACCTCAAATTGATTTTCCAATTTATAAGTAAATTCATAAAACTGATTCAGATATGGTTGATCTTTCAATCCATTCCAGCTGTGTTGAAGATCACTCCAACCCAAATTAGAAAGCTGAACTATCATCGGATCAATTGAATCAAGAACAGAATGTATATTTTTATGGAATCTAAAATGTGTGTCGATTTGTTCAACAGACTGACCTAGATGAAAAAATAGAAAAACCTCCTCTTTCTCATTTTTTAAAATCTCTCGACAATCTTGAACTAGCTCTAAAATCATGTCAGGTGTATTGGTCGCATTTTTTATCAACGTGTTTAATTCAGCATATGCAGTTGCTGAAAACAAAGCTCTAAGTTCTTGGATATTATTACGAGCAATTTCGAGTTGATTAATTAATGAGTAAGGTTGTTTCTCATCTAGCATAAATTGATTCAAATTTTCTGCATCTTCAATATGCAAACATAAACCTTGAGCAAACACTTCTGCTTTTTGATCATCCACAAAAGGGAGTTGCTCCGCAACGTAACCGATTCTAAATAAATAACGACCTAACCAATATACATGTTGAGCACTTGAAATGAGTAACGTCATAGATATCCTCCTTTATTTTTAAAATTTCCAAATCACCCATCCAAGTCAATTAAATGAGTGAGTCGATTGAACAATGAGAAGGAAAATTAGGAACGTAACGTTTCTACCACCCAAGTATCTTTAATACCCCCACCCTGTGAGGAATTTACAACAAGCGAACCTGCTTGCATCGCAACTCGCGTTAATCCTCCCGGTACTATTTCAGTACGATAAGGAGAACTTAATACAAATGGTCGTAAATCAATATGTCGTTCAGCTAGCCCATCGACAGTTAGTGTTGGCGCCACAGACAACGCTAAAGTAGGCTGAGCAATATATAAATGTGGCGTCGCCATAATCTTTAATTTAAATGCTTCTATCTGTGCCTGATCTGCTTGTGGTCCGATCAGCATTCCATATCCACCAGAGCCTTGGGCCTCTTTTACCACTAATTTTTCTAAATGATTTAATACATAATCTAATTGATCATCTTCGCGACATTGATATGTTGGTACGTTATTTAGAATTGGTTTTTCACCCAGATAATATTCAATCATTTGACCAACATAAGGATAAACAGATTTATCATCAGCAACACCTGTACCTGGTGCATTTGCAATCACAACATTATGTTGTAAATATGCCGACATTAATCCTGCAACGCCCAATGTACTATCTGGTCTAAAGACTAAAGGATCTAAGAAATCATCATCAACACGACGATAAATTACATCCACTTGTTGACGTCCACGAATTGTTTTTACAAATACTTTATCATTCTCAACAAATAGGTCTCGACTCGTAACCAAGGGTACATCCATTTCCCGTGCCAAAAATGCATGTTCATAATAAGCACTATTAAAACGCCCTGGTGTTAACACCACGATTAAAGGTTGATCCACATAAGCATTCTCCGTCAGCACTTGCTTCAACAGAGTCGGATAGTGTTCGATACCTTGTAAATTATTACTCACACATAAATCAGGCATCAATTTTTGGCTAATTTTTCTACTCTCAAGCATATATGACACACCTGAAGGTGTTCTCAAATTATCCTCTAGTACAAAAAAATCACCCTGATCATCTCTGATAATATCGATACCACTAATTTGTGAATATATCTTTCCTTTGAGGTGGTGCTTCAGCATATGAGGCTGAAAAGCTTCATGAGTCATAATTTGTTGCGCAGGAATAATGCCTTCTTTTAGGATATTTTGACCGTGATAAATATCATCCAAGAAGTAATTCAAAGCTTTAACACGCTGCTCACAGCCTGAAGAAATTTTTTCCCATTGTTTTTTTTCAATAACACGTGGAATCAAATCAAAAGGAATGGTACGTTCAGTACCCTCTTGATCTCCATAAACATTAAACGTAATCCCTTCATATAGAAAATGCTGTTTAGCGGCTGCACCTAGATTTTTTAATTCATCAAGACTTCGCTGACTTAACCATTCCTCGATCTTCTTAGAAGCTTCACCGTTAAAACTTTTATCATCCAGCATCTCATTAAAGAATTTTGATTTAAGCTGCTCAAACAAATTTGTATTAACTTTGAGCTGTGAAATAAATGTAGACGATTGTAAATTTACTGCTGTTGTTTGCTCCGTCGCATAGTAATCAGTCGTGATAAATAGATCGTGTTCTTGTTCTGACATAGAAACCTCGTCTCATCATTAATTTATATCTCTAATAAGCAATTTCAATGCCACTTATAATATATGTATATTTTTTAACCAAGATTTATATGCTCTATTAAACTTAGCCATGTTTCAGTCGTAAATGCGTAATCTCTGTGTTATGAACTTGCTAAATCAAGTGAGTTTTTTTATTGTGTACACTTTAGAGCATTGAGTTAAATTCAGAACTTATGTCATCCATACAAGAAAAAGAAACTTCAAATAGCCTTTATCGCCAATGGCAAATATTGTCTCGCCTATCTACTGGTAAATGGATGGGTACACGTGAACTACAAGAAATATTGGAACGTGAAGGCATTGATATAAGTTTGCGCACCATTCAAAGAGATCTAAATCAAATTGCACAACGCTTCCCGATTGAAAGCAACAAAACCGTACCACAAGGTTGGCGCTGGCGTTCAGATGCACCGATCCAAAGCTTACCGCATATGACTAGTTCCCAAGCAGTAACTTTTATGATGGTAGAAGAACACCTACGCCATTTACTACCGCCGAGTCTACTCGAAGAGATGACGCCTTGGTTTGATTTAGCGAAACGTAGTCTTTCAACACAAAATAACGTGCGCCAATGGATTAATCGAGTTCGTATCGTGCCAGCGAACCAACCTTTAATACCGCCAATGGTCGATAAAAATGCACAACAAGCCATTTATGAAGGCTTATTGCAAGATAAACAAATCGAATGTGTTTATCGTGCCAGAATTAATCAAGGCGAAGATAAAACCTATATCTTAAATCCCCTAGCATTGGTTCAAAAAGGTGCTGTGATTTATCTTATTTGTACACGTAATGATAAAACAGAAGTTCAAACATTTGCCTTGCACCGTTTTAAAGCAGCGACTGTTCTTGAAAGTCGTGCTCTACATCCCGTTAACTTTGATATTGATCACTACATTGATTCGGGTGCTCTTGGTTTTAGAGTGGACTACAGCAAACCAACCGAACAAATTCAGCTCAAGCTCACAATGAGCGAAAGCACTGCTCAAAGCTTTTATGAAAGCCAACTTAGCAAAGATCAAACGATTACATCTCTAGAAGAAAATATTGTAGAAGTTGTGGCAACAGTTCCATTTACATCACAACTCGTTTGGTGGCTGAGAAGTTTTGGTAAAAAATTACTCAATATCGAACCTGCGGCTGTTTATAATGCAGTGAGAGAGATTGAAAATAATGAATAAAAAAGAGAACCATTTGGTTCTCTTAGACTTATTAAATTTTTTATATTTAAAGATAAGGTTTTTATTTTTATACATATTGTATAGGACTTATTTTTTCGCCCGCCAGATCAAAATAAGTCCCTCCAACGATGAAAAGCTGATAATGAATTAACATCGGCATGCAAGTTCATATCCATTATAGCGAATCGTCTTTTTCGTCATAGTTAAAGCCCTCTTTGTTTGAACGTACAATCAATATAATCAAGATTTCTCAAGCTGTGAAATAAGAAAGATCGCAATGAAAATCTAATTATCTGCTAGGGATTTTAAATATATAAAGCTTTTAAAATAAAAAAGCTCCCTATAAGGGAGCTTTTAATTATTCACTCAGCTTAAGCTGAAAATGGATGACGTAAAATAATTGTTTCCGCACGATCAGGACCAGTTGAAATAATATCAATTGGACATTCGATCAACTGCTCAAGGCGTTTAACATATGCCAAAGCGTTTGCAGGAAGTTGATCAACCTGAGTTAAACCTACTGTAGATTCGCTCCAACCTGGCATAGTTTCATAGATAGGCTTCAAGCTTTCAAATGAAATCGCGTCAGAAGAACCTGCACAGCCTGAATCAACATCTTCATAGCCTACACAGATTTTTATTTCTTCTAAACCATCAAGTACATCTAACTTAGTTAAGCAAATACCAGATAAAGAGTTCACTTCAACAGAACGGCGAAGAATTTCGGCATCAAACCAACCACAACGACGTTGACGTCCAGTAGAAGCACCAAACTCATGCCCCACTGTACCTAAATGACGACCAATTGCATCACCTGTATCTGTTGCTGCATCATAGTGCAACTCTGTAGGGAATGGACCTGCACCTACACGTGTTGTGTATGCTTTAGTGATCCCAAGTACATAATCTAAATGTAATGGGCCCATACCCGAACCAGAACTCACACCACCAGCAGTTGTGTTCGAACTAGTTACATAAGGATAAGTACCATGATCGATATCAAGTAATGAACCTTGTGCACCTTCGAACATGATTGCTTTGCCTTCTTTACGATAATCATGCAACACCTTAGTTACATCGATCACTAATGGTGCAAGAACCTCACGCCATTCATTGCAAAGTGCAATCACATCTTCAAACTTAACTTCTTCAACGCCATAGAATTGGGAAAGTTGGAAGTTGTGAAGCTCAAGCATTTCTTTGAGTTTTTCTTCAAGTACTGCACCACCACGAACAAGATCAGCTACGCGTACAGCACGACGAGCAACTTTATCTTCATAAGCAGGACCAATACCACGACCAGTCGTACCAATCTTAGCATTGCCACGCTTTTTCTCACGTGCTTGGTCAAGTGCAATATGATTTGGCAAAATCAATGGGCAGTTTGGAGAAATACGAAGACGCTCTTTAACAGGTACGCCTTCAGCTTCCAAAATCGCCATTTCTTTGATTAATGCTTCAGGTGAAAGCACAACACCATTACCAATTAAGCACAATACGTTTTCACGTAAAATACCAGATGGAATGAGGTGTAATACAGTCTTTTTACCACCGACCACCAGAGTATGACCCGCGTTATGTCCACCTTGATAGCGAACTACTGCAGCCGCTTGGTCTGTGAGCAGGTCGACGATTTTACCTTTACCTTCGTCGCCCCATTGGGTACCAAGTACCACAACATTTTTGCCCATAATAGCCTCATTACATCATGCTGTTAAAATTGGAAACTAAGTCAAAACTTAGCAATTAAATTTTTTCAATTACCCATTGCCCATTCTGTGACACCATTTGATGCGTCGCATAAGGAACAGAGTTTAAATCATCTTTACCTAACAGTTGCACTACACGCATACCTTGATGACGTGCATCTGCAATTGCTTTCAATAAATTTTGATCATTTCCACGAGGAGCTACTATCGTTTCAATTTTAGTAAACTGAGTAGACCCTAATGCATATAAATCACAGCTAAAACCAGTCGCAGGACGTGAACGACCAAAGTGTTCACCAATTCCATCATAACGACCACCTTGAGCTAGTGGTGCTGCGCGATTTGGCGCGTAAATGGCATACATTAAACCAGTGTGATAGTGATAACTACGAAGCTCAATCACATCAATACCGATGTTTAAATTCGACCATTTAGACTGAATTTGTGTAAATGTGCTTTCTAAAGCCTCAAATGCAGCTTTGAAGTCAGCATCATTTAAAATATCTTGGCTAAGATTCGCTTTTAATGCACCCAAATCACTTGCGTAACGACCTAATGCATAAAAATCAGAGCCCATTGATAAGTCTTGGGTAAACTCAGCTAATTCTGGTAAAGCTTTACGCTGATAAAGATCAGAAAGTTGATTCTCTGTATTTTTATTTAAACCAGCACGCTTAACTAAGCTACGGAATAAACCTACATGACCTAAGTCTAAATGAGCGCCTTCTAAAGTATGCGCTTGTTCAATTAGACCTAACATCACATCAATCATTTCAACATCAGCTTCGATGCTATCATGACCATATAGCTCAGCACCCAACTGTAAAGGCGCACGCGTTGCATTGAAATTCTGTGGTTTAGTATGAAGCACAGTGCCTGCGTAGCAATAACGAGCTACCCCCTCAATTGGTCGTACATGTGCATCAATACGCGCTACTTGAGGTGTCATATCGGCACGAACACCCAACAAGCGACCAGAAAGTTGATCTATAACTTTGAAAGTAACTAAATCTAAATCTTGATTTGATTCTGAAAGTGAAGACAACGATTCGATGTATTCAATAAATGGCGTATACACCAATTGATAACCTCGAACTGCGAGGAAATCTAGAGCTTCTCGGCGCAATGTTTCGACAACTTGCGCTTGTTCGGGTAATACATCTGCCACCCCGTCAGGGAGCAACCATGTCTCTGAAATGGTCATGTTCCAAACCTAAAATCTGTTTAACGTGGAGGCATCCACATAAAAAGCAACCACATAAAAAAATCGGGTGAATGCCCGATTCAGCGTAGTGTAGCATGAAGATTTATGTGATGCACCTTCGAATTTGAATAATTCTTTACCATTTAACTAGGGTGTGTTGACACTTTTAGCTTAAAAAAATAGCGAAGTAGTAAAATCAAATCGCCAAACCCAATTTTACTATTCGCTATGCCTCGTACCATGCTGACAGATCAACACTGG
>NZ_JBPKBJ010000034.1:0-39539 GCF_051390655.1 Acinetobacter sp. P1(2025) | reverse complement strand
TATAAATGGGTAGAGTACAGGTTGCTGTAGAAGCATGTTTAATTCGTCTAATCACAGATACTTTATAAAGCATTTTAATACTTTTTTGAATCTGTCAATGCGTAAGTCCTAATCTCATCTAACAATCCGTATGTCTAAAGGATATACTGACCACAATTAGTTTGCCATTCGCTCTTATTAAAACTTACTTATTATGAAAAAGCTATCCAGTTCTGGCATTGTTCGCCCATTTTTTTTGATGCTTATTATTATCTTAGTCTCACTTCCAATGGGTTTTTATGGCATGTATCTCTATCTAGCACCCTCTTTGCCAGATATGAGTTCTCTTAAAAAAGCGCCATTATTGAAGCCATTACAGGTGTATACAGCTGATAATAAGTTAATTGCAGAATATGGTGGGAAGCTATCCATTCCAGTTCAATATGAGCAAATCCCCCCTACATTTATTCATGCTTTTTTAGCAGCGGAAGACTCCTCTTTTTTTGAACATAATGGCATTAGTTTCAAAGGCTTAGGTCGAGCACTCACTGAATCAATTACAGGTTCTGACGTACAAACTGGCGGTTCAACAATCACCATGCAGGTTGCGAAAAACTATTATTTAAGCCCTGAAAGGACACTTAAGCGTAAGCTTACCGAAGTATTTTTAGCACGAAAAATAGAGCAAAATCTAACCAAACAAGAAATCCTAAGTTCATATGTAAATAAGATATTTTTAGGTAAAAATGCCTATGGAATTGCTGCGGCAGCCAGAATTTATTACAACAAAAATTTAGATCAACTTAGTATCGCTCAAATGGCGATGATTGCTGGTTTACCTAAGGCACCATCGAAATATAATCCAGTCGTAAATCCTGAACGTGCTTTAGAGCGCCGTAACTGGATTTTAGGTCGAATGTTACAGCTAGGTTACATCAATCAATCACAGTATCAAAAAGCAGTTGCCGAACCGATCAATCTCAATATGATTGATCGCTCTGTGAGTAATGTTCATCCTTACGTAGGTGAAATGGTTCGTTCTGAACTCGTAGAACATTTTGGTGAACAAGCGATTGATTCTGGTTATAAAGTTTACACAACAATTGATAGCAACAAACAAAAATTCGCAGAACAATCCATTCAAGATGGTTTAGAGGCCTATGATCGACGACATGGCTGGCGTGGTCCTGAAGATCACGACAAACCACTTAATCAATTTATGGCATATGCAAATACTTTTCCAGCGCAAGTAACCAAAGTAAATACCAATTCATTTGAAGCTTTGATGCAAGATGGCTCGACTGTCACCGTAAATTGGTCTGGCATGTCATGGGCACGTCCTTATCGCAATGCGAATAGCGTTGGTGGTGCGCCTTCTCGTGCATCCCAAATTGTAAAGGTAAAGGACATTATCCGCTTGCGTCCTAATGAAGATAAATCAGCCTGGTCACTGGTCCAAGTTCCAAAAGTTCAAGGGCAATTAATCGCTTTAAACCCAAATGATGGCTCAATTGAAGCAGTCGTTGGCGGATATAATTTTTATCAATCGAAATTTAACCGTGCTGTGCAAGGCTGGAGACAACCTGGTTCGACCATTAAACCTTTTGTTTATGCACTCGCTTTAGAACGAGGTATGACACCCTATAGCATGGTAAATGATAGCCCGATCCGTATTGGGAAATGGTCACCAAAGAACTCTGATGGACGCTATCTTGGGATGATCCCTCTACGTCGTGCGCTTTACCTTTCTCGAAATACGGTCTCGGTTCGTTTATTGCAAAATGTAGGAATTGAACGAGCTAGACAGCTGTTTATGGACTTTGGTTTAGAAGAAGAACAGATTCCTCGCAACTACACAATTGCCTTAGGTACACCGCAGGTATTACCAATTCAAATGGCTACTGGTTATGCCACTTTTGCAAATGGTGGGTATCGAATTCAACCACATTTCATCAAACGTATTGAAGATGCAACAGGTAAAGTTATTTATGAGGCAAAACCTGAATATGCCTGCATCCCATGTATCAACAATCCAAATGCTTATGCAGAACAACAAGCTGCAGAAGAAGCTAAAACCAAAGAGATCACCAATGAATCTTTAGATGATGCACTCGCAGCTTCAGATGCACAAACAACGACTTCTGCAGTCGACACCAAAACCAATAGCGATTATCGTCAAGCTCAACGTATATTAAAATCAAGTTCAGCATATGATATGGCAAATATCTTACGCGATGTAATTCAACATGGTACGGGTCGTGCAGCGCTTAAAATTGGTCGTGATGATTTAGGCGGTAAAACAGGTACAACCAATGATGCAAAAGATGCTTGGTTCGCAGGTTTTAATGGAAAGTTAGTTGCGGTAGCTTGGGTTGGTTTTGATCAGCCACGCACATTAGGTCGTAGAGAATACGGTGGCGTTGCAGCCCTACCAATTTGGACAACTTTTATGGCAAATGCACTCAAAGACACACCATCGTCATGGGTACATTTAGATAAAAATGCTAAAGATCCAATTTCACGAGATAAATTACAGATCCAATCAACTGAAGATAAAAAAGAGTATCGCGCCGCTCCACCATTGGCTCGACCACTGTATCGCCCAGAACCAACACCACAAACACGCTCGGTTGAGAATGATTTTTCTGATTTACCAGGAACAAATGCTTCAGGTGAAGAACAAATTATTGTTCCAGCAAATAGACAACCACCTCCAATGAATAATGATTCACAAAACCCCGCGCCTAAAAAGGAACGAGATGGAATTGAAAACCTAATTAATCAAATACAATAATTCATTCGAAGCCATCAATTTGATGGCTTCTTTATTTTCTGAAATAAATAAATCTGAAAAGCAGCCGTAACCTCAAATACATTTTGCTGTTCTGATTGGGCTCTACGCTCAGGATTTGCCTTATATGCATATGGAGTCATCGCAATAAGATTCTTCAAATCTTGTTGTTCTAATCGCAGTGGCGCTTCTATAACCTGTGCTTGCTTTAAATCAAATTCATCATTTAACTGATCAACGAATTTTTGTGGTTCATGCAAATTCACTTGTTCAAATAATGCTTCTCGCAATGCAAACAAGTGCTTCGGTGCAGGCGTTACTACAATCAAATATCCTTCTGGTTTTAATACCCGCCCAATTTCACTTTGCGGGATGGGACTAAAAAGACTGCTACAAACATCAATTACAGAGTCCCTCACTGGCAATGTAGCACCTGTGCCAACAACCCATGTGACTTTATTATTCAGTTTTGCAGCTCGTTGTACTGCTGTTTTTGCAATATCAACACCGATACAGACTTTTGCACAACCTTGCATTGCACTTGTGTAATAGCCTTCACCACACCCAATATCCAAAATAGAACTGGGCTGCAATGTTTGTAGCAACTCAACAACAGCGTTTTGAAGAGGTGCATAAAAACCTTTTTGCAAGAATTCACGTCTAGCCAAAACTGATTCTGCTGTATCCCCTGGGCTTTTACTATGTTTATGCTGTACCACATGCAAATTGACATAGCCTTGCTTAGCAACATCATAATGATGTCCATTTTCACATCGCCATGAGTTTTCAACCAAATCCAATGAGTGTCGACAGACAGGACACATCAGCAAACTCATTTATTTTCTCCAAAAAAAAAGCTGGTATCCACCAGCTTTTTTGTGAATTTTCGCTTAACGTAATTTTAACGTCATCAACCCTAATACAACGAGGAAAATCGTAATAATCCAGAAACGGATAACAACTTGCGTTTCTTTCCAACCTTGCTTTTCATAATGATGGTGTAAAGGTGCCATCAAGAACACACGCTTATTCCGCATGCGTAAGGATCCGATTTGCAAGAAAACTGAAACAGCTTCCATTACGAAAACACCACCCATAATAGCAAAAACAATTTCTTGTCGAACCATCACAGCAATTGTACCCAACATTGCGCCTAGTGCTAATGCTCCTACATCACCCATAAAGACTTGTGCAGGGTGCGCATTATACCAAAGGAAAGCTAAGCCAGCACCGATCATTGCTGAACAGATCACCACGAGTTCCGAAGTATATTTTACATACGGAATATGCAAATAATTGGCAAAACGAATGTCACCAGACAAATAAGCAAACACGCCTAAACCTGCAGCAACCATAACAACTGGCATAATCGCTAATCCATCTAATCCATCAGTTAGATTAACTGCATTCGACGCTCCATTGATGACCAAATAAGTAAATACAATGAATGCTAATCCAAAAGGAACAACTGAAAGTGGGATCGAAAGATTCTTAAAAAACGGAATAAGCAAATCCAGCATATTTGCTGTATGCACAACACTATCTTGTTGCTTTGCAATAACATACAACGCAACACCTGCTCCTAAAGATGCAACCGAAGTCCAAAAGAACTTCTTACGAGCAGGCAAACCAGCGTTATCTTTATAACGGATTTTAATCCAGTCATCAGCCCAACCAACAGCACCAAAGACAACCATGACACCTAGGACAATCCAAACATAAGGATTTGAAAGATCAGCCCACAATAGCGTACTGATCCCAATTGAAAGCAGAATCAGGATTCCCCCCATCGTAGGCGTACCCATTTTTTTAGCATGGTTTTCTGGAGCAAACGAGCTAACTGCCTGACCATATTTCAAAGCTTGTAGCTTGCGTATCATGATTGGTCCTAAAACCAAACCAATCATAAGCGCAGTTAACACGCTCAATAACGAGCGTAATGTTAAATAACGAACAACCTGAAATGAGCTGTTATAGCCCGCCAGTTGCTCAAATAACCATAACAACATTTAGATTTTCTCCATCAAATCAGCCATCAACGTTTCCATGTGGGTAAAACGAGACCCTTTAAAGAGGAAACTCATTGACTGGGGTTGATGTGTTTGAATTAATTGAATTAAAAATGGTAACGCTTCTGCTTGTGTCGCAAAGGCGTGTAATTTTTCTGAGTGGGATGAACCTTGTAATGCGGCATTTGCATATTCACCCACTACAACAATTTGATCCAAGGCTAAAGCAGCTAAATCGAGACCTAAATCATGATGCTCTTGCCAACTACTATCACCTAACTCACCGATATCACCCATGACCATGACCTTGAGGCCTTGTTGTTGCAAAAGCACTTGGGCAGCAGCACGCATTGAAGTAGGATTCGCATTATAAGTGTCATCGATGAACAAATGGTTTTGATGTTGAATAAAATTCAAACGCCCTTTCGCACCCTGAGCCTGTTCCAAACCCTCTACGATATCATCTAGTTCGATACCAATTGCCAAAGCAAAGGCTGTAGCTGCCGTTGCATTTTGAACATTATGCTCACCAGCAAAAGGTAAATTAACTACACGCTGACCTTGTGGGGTATGTAAATTAAATCGAACAGATTGAGGCTTTAATTCGATCTCAGTCGCGTAAACATCACCACCTTGACCAAAGCTTAAATTTGAGTGTGCTTGAGCACTATTTCTAATGTCGGCAGTAAAATCATCAGCAGCAGGAACGATCGCCACTCCTTGAGGTAAAATGTGCGCATAGATCTCAGATTTAGCACGACAGATTCCTTCACGCCCTCCAAATTCACCTAAATGTGCAGTACCAATGTTTAGGATTCCTGCGACATGAGGTTGAACCAAATTAGACGTATAATCAATCTCACCTTGGTGACTGGCACCTAATTCCATAACCGCGTATTGATGTTCTTTACGCAATTCAAGCAACATCATTGGGACACCCAAATCGTTATTTAAATTGCCACGTGTAATCAACGTCGGTGCTAAACGAGAGAGAATACTCCCGAGCATTTCCTTAGTTGTTGTCTTTCCACTACTTCCAGTCAATGCAATCACTTTCAGATGTGTATTCTGTTTACGACGATAGGTTCCTAGATCACCTAAGGCTAAACGTGTATCTTTAACAACTAATTGCGCAATATCAACATCTATGGGACGTTCTACAATCGCAATTTGACAGCCTTGAGTCGCAACCTGAGCCACAAAATCATGAGCATCAAAACGCTCACCTTTCAGCGCAAGAAATACATCACCAACTTCTGCATGACGTGAATCCGTCAAAATCCGCTTTATTGCACCTTGAGGAATATTGCCATGAAGCCATTCACCTTGAGTTGCTTCTTGTAATTGTTCTGGAGTCCAAGGCTCTAATGGAACGGTACTGGTCGTGGAGGTATGCATAATATTCCCTATTGCGCAGGATAAGCTGAATCTAAAACATGTGATTGTGCAGCGATTGCTGACTGTACTTCAACCACATCATCAAACCAATGTCTTACACCATCGATTTCTTGATAATTTTCATGTCCTTTGCCCGCAATCACAACAATATCGCCTGCCTGTGCTTGCTTGACCACAAATTTAATTGCCTCACGGCGATCATGAATTTCATCTATTTGATGACCATCAAAATCAACACCATGCTTCATATCAGCAAAAATTTGTTCTGGATTCTCAGTTCGAGGATTATCTGAAGTCAGTACTACTGGATTGGCATGATCAAGGGCTGCCTGTGTCATCAGTGGGCGCTTTCCTCGATCTCGGTCTCCACCACAACCAAAAACAGCCCAAAGTTGACCTGTGACGTGACGCTTCAAAGTGGTCAACACTTGAATCAATGCATCAGGTGTATGCGCATAATCCACCACAAATAAACGTTCATGGTCTTGGATCACCTGCATACGACCAGGTGCACCTTTTAGTTCTGGCACAAATTTCACTAAGTCAGCAAGATCAAAACCTGCATACTCTGCTGCAATTAAACTGGCTAAAAGATTTTCAACATTGAACTGACCCAGCAATGGACTATTTACCGCATAACTTCCAACAGGGCTGATCAGCGTGAAACTTGCCCCACTCAGACGATACTGTAAATCAGCAATATGATAATCAGCAGAAGTTTGAGTTAAAGAATAAGTTAGAATTTTAGGTTGTGAAGGGTTATTTTTTGCTGCTTTTAGCATAATAGAAGCATATTGATCGTCTAGATTAATCACTACTGCTTTTAAAGTAGCAAATTTAAATAACGATGCTTTAGCTTCGGCATAAGCCTCTAAAGTGCCATGGTAATCCAAATGATCTCGACTCAAATTACTGTATACGGCAATTTCGATATCACAACCATTTAAACGACCTTGCTCTAGACCATGAGAACTCGCTTCAAGCGCAACAAATTTCGCACCTTGCTGTGCATAGTCATGTAATGCCGTTTGCAACTGCAAAGCATCCAAGGTCGTATGTGTTGATGGTGTGAGATTAGGTAAAATCCCATTACCCGTCGTTCCCATGACAGCACACCCCAAACCTTGAGAACTAATTAACTCAGCCACCAAACGTGAAATTGTTGTTTTGCCATTTGTTCCCGTTACAGCAACGCCCCGCAATGCTTGTACAGGCTCACAGGCCTGTAGATACTGCTTTTGCCATTCACCCATCAAGTAACGTACTTGAGGACACACCCACTCATTCTTTAAGCCTAAAGCACTTTCGCTAATCACAGCCAACGCACCTGAATCTAGAGCCTTTTGGGCAAACTCAATGGTCTTTTCAGGTTGGCTATAGCTATTTAGTGCGATAAAGATCTGCCCAGAGGCGACCTTGCGGCTATCCAAACAAAAGCCATTGAATGGCTGTGAAACCCAAACCGCATCGATATTAACTGGGTGTATCTGCTGAAAAGTAATCGACATAATCTACCTACGGATTGGATTTTGTGGAGTATCAAGAGGTTTATCTAAAGGAACGTTTAATAAGCGCAATGACTCCTGCATAATTCGAGCAAAAACAGGAGCAGCAACAAGGCCACCATAATAGCGTCCCTGTGGATTCTCAACGACAATAATCATAGCAAGCCGAGGATCACTGACTGGTGCAACACCTGCAAACAAGGCACGATATTCATTATTGGAATAACCTTTACGGTCTGCACGTAATTTATGTGCTGTACCTGTTTTACCACCAACACGATATCCTGGAATGTTGGCTTGTAATGCAGTACCACCTGGCATCGTCACCTGCTCTAACATCAACAAAACTTGATCTGCAATTTTAGGATCAAGCACCTGTTTTCCTTCAGGTGCTTTGTCTAACTTACGCAGACTGAGTGGCATTTCAACCCCATGATTTGCCAACATTGCATAGCCTTGAGCTAACTGCAAAATAGTCGCATTCAACCCGTAACCATAAGCCATGGTTCCTAATTGAGAAGGGTTTAATTTATCTCCAGAATAAAGTAAACCTGCACTCTCACCAGGGAATTTAACGTCGGAACGATGACCAAATCCAACACGACGGAAAAATGAAGGCAGAGCGTCTTTAGGCAGAGATAGCGCTAATTTTGCGGAACCAACGTTAGAAGATTTAACAATAATACCTGTCAGTGTTAAAGCACCATAATTATGGGTATCACGAATGGTATGCCAACCTAAACGCATGGTTCCTGGCGCAGTATTTACAATCGTATTTGGTGTGTATTTACCACTTTCTAATGCTGCGGCAACCGTAAAAGGTTTCATCGTTGAACCCGGTTCGAACATATCGATCGCACCACGGTTACGCATCGCATCTTTATTGGCTAAACCATTTTTATCATTCGGGTTATAAGACGGCCAACTAGTCATTGCCAAGATTTCACCCGTTTTTACATCTACAGCGATTGCCGTCGCAGAACGTGCATTATTGGCAACACCTGCTGCAGTCAATTCCCGATACATGATGTACTGTAGGCGAGAGTCAATGCTTAGTGTGATATTTTCACCAGACTCAACTTCTTTGATAACTTCTGAAACTTTTAAGCGATTACCTTTTTTATCACGGATGATTTTCTGCTCACCATCCATTCCAGATAATTGCTTATTTAGTTGCATCTCTAAGCCTTCAATCCCTTTACCTTCACTATTGGTTAAACCAATAATTTGCGCATTGGGTTGAGGTTGTGGATAGTAACGCTTATAACTTTTCTCAGCATAAACACCCTGAAAATTGCGCTTAACAATTAAATCAGCTTGTTGAGGTGGAATTTCTTTTTGTAAAACTAAATAGCGTGAACGAGGTCGATCATTCATCTGCTTTCTTAAATCTTTACGATCAATACCAACAGCATCTGCTAATTCATCTAAATTTAAGTTTTTATCAGGTAGCTGGCGCTTGAGTTTACGATTAGTTGGGTCTTTTTGGAGTTCAGCTGTAATTTCATCATAAAGATGCTTCGCCTCCCAATAATCACGTGGATCAATCACAATTTTCATGATGGGTGTGCTAATCGCCAAAGGCACACCATGACGATCACTAATCACACCTCGCATTGCTTCTAGGCGTTCAGTCCGCAAAATATTGGCATTGGCTTTATTTTGTAAAAAGTCTTTATTAACGACCTGCACATAAAATGCACGCGCAACCAAGACAACAAAGCACAGTAGCACCGTTCCCCAAAGCAGGTAAAAGCGCCACATATCCAAAGCTAAAGTTGGCTTTTCTGAGATAGACTGCTGTTTTTTACGTATTGGTTTACTTCGCTTATCTGCCATACAGCATGCCTTATTTATCTTGCTTTGTAGTCATAGGTAAAGAAATCACAACGGTTTGCGCAGCTGGAGGTGAAAACATACGCAATTGCGTTACTGCACGTGAACCAATCTGTGCAGTTGCACCAAAGGTTTGTTGCTCGATCAGCAAACGCCCCCATTCAGCATTTAAATCATCTCTTTCACGCATATAAGCACTCAGGTCACGATAATCATGTCGATATTCGAACACCTGAAATACCACCATCATGGCGCTGATAAATACTGATGCAACTAACACCGCATAAACAACAACTTTTTTTAGACCTTTTTTGGTGTTCGATACAACTTCGTCATCATTTTTGTTGTTCATTGTTAGCCTTTCTTTTCTAAGCGCTCTGCCACGCGCAACCAAGCACTACGCGAACGAGGATTTGCTTTTACTTCTGCTTCACTCGCACGAATTCGAGAAACCTTCTTCAAACGACGGGTATCAATCTGAGCTTGAGGCATACCCCAGCCCGTATCCTCCGCTAAAGTAGATTCTTTTTGGATAAACTGCTTAATTAAGCGGTCTTCTAAAGAATGGAAGCTAATCACAGCCAACTGTCCTTTAGGTTTGAGTAATTCTACAGCTTGCGGCAAAAATATCTCAATATCTTCTAGTTCTTTGTTAATTGCGATACGGATTGCCTGAAAAGTCCGTGTTGCAGGATGCTTATGCTTCTCCCATTTAGGATGTGCAGTTTTCACCAATTCGGCTAATTGTGCAGTAGTTGTAAGCTCACCTGCTTGTTTAATCGCTTTAGCAATACGGCGGCTATAACGCTCTTCACCATATTGATAAATAATATTCGCTAATTTTTCTTCTTCAATTTCTAGTAACCACTCGGCTGCTGTAGGACCTTTTGAATTATCCATACGCATATCCAATGGTCCATTTTGCATAAAACTGAAGCCACGCTCTGCTTGATCTAACTGAGGAGAAGAAACTCCAAGATCTGCCATAACGCCATCGACTTCAGTAATCCCAATATTCGCTAATTCAGATTGAAGATCAGCAAAACTCGCATGAATAATTTTAAAACGTGGATCTTCTTGTTCTAATTGCGCAGCAACTTCTAGCGCTTGAGGATCTTTATCAAATGCATAAACTCGTGCATTTTGATCTAATTTAGAAAGCAAAAGTTTAGTATGACCACCTCGACCGAACGTGGCATCAACATAAATGCCAGTATCGCGACCTGCCAATACGCCATCAACGGTTTCATGAAGTAAGACAGAAATATGCGACATAAGAAATGAATCAACAGCTAAAAATGTAACTGCACATTATCACCTTGTTTTATGCCAGTACCAAACGACTTTTTGTAGAGAATTCTTAACTTTCCATAGATAAAACCGTTTTCTTGTCATTTTTCATCCAATAAAAAAGCAAATACACGACATATTTGCTTTTCACGACTAACTAGAGAGCTGATATAACTTTATTGAGCTAAGGTTTCTCAGCATAAATCTGATCAAAAATCGCCCCATTCACAAAATGAGTTTTTTGCGCCTTTGCCCAACCTCCAAAGACATCCTGAATATTAAATAATTTGATCTTTGGAAACTGTTTTGCATATTTCGTAGCGACCTGTGGATTTCTCGGGCGGAAATAATGTTTTGCAGCTAACTCTTGTCCTAGGGGTGAATAAAGGAAATTGAGATATCCACGCGCTAAATTACGATTACCATCCTTTTCCACCGTTTTATCAACGATCGCAACTGAAGGTTCCGCCAAGATCGAAATAGATGGATAAACAATTTCGAATTTGTCTTTGCCTAACCCTTGTGTCGCTAAAAGTGCTTCATTTTCCCATGATAACAATACATCTCCAATTCCACGCTCTGCGAAGGTTGTTAATGAGCCTCGAGCACCTGAGTCTAAAACTTTGACATTTTGATAAAGTTTTTTTACCAACTCACGAGCTTTGGCATCATTTCCATTCGGCTGTTTTAAAGCATATCCCCAAGCAGATAAATAAATCCAACGTGGAGCACCACCAGTTTTAGGATTTGGAGTGATGATTTCAACTCCTTCTCGGGTCAAATCATTCCAATCACGAATATTTTTGGGATTACCTTTTCGGACTAAAAAAACAACAGTTGAGGTATAAGGTGCAGAATTATTTTTAAACTGTTTTTGCCAATCTTTTCGAATTAATCCTGCATTCGCAATCTCATCGATATCATTAGCTAATGCCAAAGTTACAACATCGGCCTGTAAGCCATCAATCACAGAGCGTGCTTGCTTGCCCGATCCACCATGTGATTGCTTAAATTCGACGTCTTGCCCTGTTTTACTTTTCCAGTATTTACCAAAAGCTTGATTATATTCTTGATAAAATTCACGTGTTGGATCATAAGACACATTCAAGAAAGAAGTTGCTGCATGGGCACTCCCCCATAATCCAAATATCAATGCAACTGATGTGAATACACGCTTCATATTTATAACAACCTTATTTTTACTATTTATAGCACTATATTTTAATAAATATATTTTACAATCAATCAGTTATAATGTTTTCTTCTTTATTATTCAGTTTTTAATCTAAATCATTTTGATCTATACATTTAGATGAAGAATCGTATTAGCTTATTTAAAATTGAATGTTCTTCACGTTTTCTACATATTTGCTTGCTAAATTTGACTTGCACACAAACTAGCCACAAGGCTATAAATATTGAGTAGAAATTTACTGGAAGTTTATCTTTTTTGTAAAAAGTGTGACGTAGTTCTACTTTTTTATTAAGATTTATGTTTGAATCGTATCATTAAAGCAATAGTATAGTTGTTTAGTTAGTCTTGTAGACTCGGAAGTAATAAGGGGATGTTAGCAATGCGAGCATTAAAATTGAAAAAAACAATGTGCTTAAGCCTATTTTTAGCCTGTTCAGTACAAATGGGACACGCTGCTGCTATCAAAGAAAGCAACAACATAAAAACTGTAGACAAATCTTCTTCTTTAATTGTCAAAGCACTGGATCAGCAAAAACGTAATACATCGATGATCCCGTCAAGCAATGATGAACTTAAAATGTTGAATACGATTCGTACAACACCAACGCAAAACTTCTTTGCTACACAGCACGAACGTTTTTCACGCTTTGTTCAAACCATTTTCCAACCGCATAATTCTTAATTCTTTAAATATGTAACCCCTAACATGTTTAAATGCGCCTAGTCATTCCGTGACTAGGCTTTTTCGTTATAATAGTTTCAATTCTAATTTTAAATTCGATCACTTATGAAAGTCCGTACTCGTATTGCTCCCTCTCCTACTGGTTTCCCTCATGTAGGAACTGCATATATTGCTCTCTTTAACCTATGCTTTGCGAAACAGCATGGCGGTGAGTTTATTTTACGCATCGAAGATACGGATCAACTTCGTTCAACTCCAGAATCTGAAAAAATGATTTTAGATTCTTTACGTTGGCTTGGACTTAACTGGTCAGAAGGTCCTGATGTTGGTGGACCACATGCACCGTATCGCCAATCAGAACGTATGGGTATCTACAAACAGTACGCACTTGAATTAGTGGAAAAAGGTCATGCTTTTTACTGTTTTGCGACAGCAGAAGAACTCGACCAAATGCGTGCTGAACAACAAGCACGTGGTGAAACACCTAAATATGATGGTCGTGGTTTAAAATTAACTCAAGAAGAAGTACAACGTCGTCTTGCAGCTGGTGAACCTCATGTCATTCGCATGAAAGTTCCAGAAGAGGGTGTCTGTAAAATCAATGACCTATTACGTGGTGAAGTTGAAATTCCTTGGGCACAAGTAGACATGCAAGTGCTATTGAAAACTGATGGCTTACCAACCTACCACCTTGCAAATGTTGTTGATGACCATTTAATGGAAATCACTCACGTTTTACGTGGTGAAGAATGGCTACCATCTGCACCTAAGCACCAATTGCTTTACCAATACTTTGGTTGGGACATGCCAACGCTTTGTCACATGCCTTTACTTCGTAATCCAGATAAGTCAAAGCTCTCTAAACGTAAAAATCCAACATCTATCAACTACTATCGTGACATTGGTGTATTGCCAGAGGCGTTGCTCAACTATTTAGGGCGCATGGGTTGGTCTATGCCTGACGAACGTGAAGTCTTTACTCTACAAGATATGATTGAAAACTTTGATGTGCAGCGTGTTTCACTTGGTGGACCAATTTTTGATGTAGAAAAACTCAATTGGCTTAATGGTCAATGGATCAAATCATTAACACCAGGACAACTCCTTGCTCGTTTGTTGACGTGGAAGTCTGATCGCCAAACACTTGAAGATATTGCAGCGGCGATTCAGCCACGTATTAATCTTTTGTCTGAAGCTGTTAATTGGGCAGGTTTCTATTTCAACCATATGCCTCAAATCAACAAAGAGCAGTTTGAAAGCAAGAAATTGACTGAAGAACAAGTCCGTCAAAGCCTGCAATTTGCGATTTGGCGCTTAGAAAGCCAGTTCACATGGAACAATGAAACTGTCAGTCAAATTTTGATGGATTTGGCAAATCAAATGGAAATCAAACTACGTGATTTCATGCCTGCTTTCTTTATTGCAATAGCAGGTTCAACAAGTTCTACTCCTGTGATGCAAGCGATGGTGACTTTGGGTCCAGATTTAACTTTTGCTCGACTACGCCATGCTCTAGAGATCGTAGGTGCGCCTAGCAAGAAAGAACTGAAAGTGTGGGAAAAGTTAAATGAATCACTAAAATTGCCGAAAAATGATGCAAATAGTGAGACTTAAGTCCGTTTAATCATTGACGTGTGAGCGTAATCCACCTAATATTGCGCTCACACAAACTGGGGTCATAGCTCAGTTGGTAGAGCGCTACAATGGCATTGTAGAGGTCAGCAGTTCGATCCTGCTTGGCTCCACCAAACATTTTGTGTTGCCTCATCTGTCCCTATCGTCTAGAGGCCTAGGACATCGCCCTTTCACGGCGGTAACCGGGGTTCGAATCCCCGTAGGGACGCCAAATTCTTTTATCTAATAATTATATTTTTCTCTCAATCTTTCCCTTAATCAGATTGCACATTTCATAATTTTCCATAAAATAGCCGCTTCTCTATGCGTGGACAAATTGTCGTATGCAATCTTCCAACTCAAATTCGAATTCAGAATCAAAAACATTAAAACGTTCGATGAGCACGCGCCATTTAGTCATGCTATCTCTTGGCGGTGCAATTGGTACGGGCTTGTTTTTGGGTTCTGGTGAAGTAATCGCCCAAACTGGACCAATAGGTGCAATTATCGCCTACGTTTTGGGTGGATTGATCGCCTATATGGTGATGTTGTGCTTAGGTGAACTTGCAGTACACATGCCTGTCGCAGGATCATTTGGCGCATACGCTCAAAAATATATTGGTCCAGGCACAGGCTATATGATCTCATGGGTCTACTGGCTGACATGGACAGCAACATTAGGCACAGAATTTACTGCCGCAGCACTACTAATGCAAGAATGGTTTCCTCATATTTCTATGTGGATATGGACGATTATCTTTGCCGTAACTATTTTTGGACTCAACATTAGTTCAACACGCATTTTTGCTGAATCAGAATTTTGGCTGGCTTTAGTAAAAGTTGTTACAGTAATTGCCTTTATTCTTCTTGGCCTGCTGGCAATTTTTGGTTTAATCCCATTTAAAGGTTCTGAATCAGCACCTTTATTTCACAACTTAACTGCTCACGGTTGGTTCCCAGAAGGTCTTTTACCAATTTTCACCACGATGTTAATTGTGAATTTTGCCTTTTCAGGTACAGAACTGATCGGTGTCGCTGCTGGTGAAACAAAAGATCCTGCGGTGAATGTACCTAAAGCTATTAATGCGGCAATTTGGCGTCTGCTAATTTTCTTTGTTGGTACAATTATTGTGATCAGCGCATTATTACCATTCCAAATTGCAGGATTGGGTGGTGAAGGCGTCAGTAGCAGTCCTTTTGTTACCGTATTCAACTATATTGGCATTCCTTACGCAGATGACATTATTCGATTTGTCATTATCACTGCCCTTCTTTCTGCAGCAAACTCAGGTTTGTATGCAGCCTCTCGTATGATGTGGTCTTTGTCTGATCAACGTCAATTACCGAGAGTTTTTTCTAAACTGTCTAAAAGTGGCACGCCAATTATTGCACTTATCGTGACGATGTTTGGTGCTCTACCAGGATTATTATCTGAACATTTTGCACCTGAAACGATCTTTAAAAATCTACTTGGAATCGCTGCATTTACGATGGTGATCGTGTGGATGAGTATCTGCTGGAGTCAATTTAATTTTAGACGCCAATGGTATAAAGCTGGATACACAGCAAAAGATTTAAAATTTGCTGCCCCTCTCTATCCTATCGTTCCTATTTTAGGTTTTGTGTTCTGTTTCATTACTGGTTTAAGTATGGCAGCAGATCCTGAAATGCAGGCGGGCTTTATTGGCTGTCTATTATTCATTGCGGCATGTTACTTAAGTCACTATGTCTTTTATCGTGATCAAAAATAAGACGGCAAACAAAAATGCAGCTTAAATAAGCTGCATTTTTTATTTAGGTATAAAAATCATCATCTAAATCGCATTTTATCTCTTAAATCCTTATTTTTGATTATTTATTCCACAATGCGCTTTATTTTTAAACATTCATTTATTTTTTTTAATTTTTCTTTAGAAAAGTGTTTGACACCCCACCTAATTCACCCTAATATACGCCCACCTCTGAAACGTCCCTATCGTCTAGAGGCCTAGGACATCGCCCTTTCACGGCGGTAACCGGGGTTCGAATCCCCGTAGGGACGCCAATATTTATTATTGTTTTCAGATGTATGCCTCATATAAGTCCCTATCGTCTAGAGGCCTAGGACATCGCCCTTTCACGGCGGTAACCGGGGTTCGAATCCCCGTAGGGACGCCAAATTCTAAAAAGCCACTGCATTGACAGTGGCTTTTTTCTTATTCGCTTCCAATCCCAACTTGTACTTCTAAACGACCTGATTGTACGCGCAAGCCTCGAATCTCGAATTGATCTACTAATTGCTGAACCAACTCCCGACTTTCTTGCAAAATGTTTAATCCCGGTAAAATACTAAAGTCAGTCAAACTCAATAATTTATCGACCATCCATGAACGGTTATTAATGAAATCAATAAACCCAGCTTCTTCAAGGTCGATATACCACAAGCGATGCCCCTCTTTTTGAATACCAGGTATATCGCGAACCAAGTGATTAATCAGAAATGGAATCGGTAGGGAGTTAATCAGCTCAAAACTCACGTTGCCGACACGACGTGTTGCCCAATTCGTTAAAGTTCCACCATGACGAACTTGCAAATCAAGATGCTCATCGACCTGACGCAAGCGTAAATATTTTTCTTGTCCTATCCGACACTCTAAAACATTGAATTCAAGCGACAGACGATACAAAAAACGACGATAGTGCCCATCCAATTCGATATGAAAACGATCGTTACCGCATTCGATTTTGATATCGTCGATTTCGGTTCGGTCAATGCGTTTACGAATTTGATTATTGAGCAACATTTCAGGTAAATAAAGCGTTAAGCTACTTTTGCCTAAAGATGCTCTAGCCATGGCCAATGCAACCTGACGAGCAGCTTCACTGGTTTCCGAAACCATGTCTCGCACAGTATTGCGTACACCTTCCACACCACGTTTCGTATGATGTG
The DNA here is from genome assembly GCF_051390655.1 of Acinetobacter sp. P1(2025). Classification (NCBI taxonomy): domain Bacteria; kingdom Pseudomonadati; phylum Pseudomonadota; class Gammaproteobacteria; order Moraxellales; family Moraxellaceae; genus Acinetobacter; species Acinetobacter sp. P1(2025). The sequence goes on along the minus strand of NZ_JBPKBJ010000034.1, from coordinate 22,311 downwards.
TAACATGATCCAATGCATCTAATGCCGCATCCGCCACACCTGCGATATTTCGCGAGGTGTCACTAGCAAATTCAACTGCATCTTGTGCATGTTGTAATGTCTTATTGATTAGTCGACGTGATAAAGATGGTTTCGCAGTCACTTCATTGTCTGCAGGCATAATATCAAACATCGCCTTTTTATCATCTTGTCGATTCAAGATGCTCTCCCTCTTCCCTTTTTACTGGCTCAATACGAATGAGCTGCGATCTGCTTTCTGAACTTATTAGACGTTTTTAAGTAGATTAGCATGCTATCTAGAGCAATTTGCGTATTTTTGTTGCACAGAAATAAATAACCCTGATCAACATTTAGCCCTAGATGGCGTCTAAATTCTACTCCTCATCTTTATGAACGATATTCAATTCATCCTGATCGATCTGCTGTTTCTGCTGCTCCAATAAAGCCTTATATTGTGCAAGCTCCTGTTGTATCGTGGCTATTTTGCTTGGAATGTCGTTATCACTAAATGATCGACTTTCTCTTAAAGCAACCCATGCCGCTTGTAAGTTTTCAAAATCATTTGTTTTCTCAAGCTTTGCTTGCATCCATTCCATCAATCTTTGTGCTCGACTCTGTCGCTCAGATTGGTAAGCAAACAGCGCACTCCACAAAGCTTGCTCAATCTGTTGTTTCAACAATGTTTGTTGTATTTGCTCAAAGAGCTTCAATTGCTGATCACAATATACTGTGAGGATATGCTCATAAAACCAATGTGCAAATTGAGCCATCTCATCTACAATTTTCTCACGTTGCACAAACAGCTGCTCTCGATCAGGATGTTGCTTATTCAAACGGAACTCACCGAAATATGCATTGGTCCCTTGATCTAAAATAAGTTGAATATCTGCTAAATCAAGCAGCTCTCCTAGACGACGTGTTGAAGAAGCCAATTGTTCGAGCAGCTGTAGTCGAGAAAAAGGATCAGATAATGTCCCGATTGATGCAGGATCGGCTTCCATCTCTAACCAAAATTTAGTCAATAATCCTGCATTATGTTTTAAATAATGCTGAAACTGCTCTTCTCCAATCCATCGTCTAAAGGATTGTTGCAGCGTATCAGTCCGCTCTAAACTCGTTATAATCTGATCTGTACTGAGCAATTGGGGTGCACTGGCTATCACATCTTTACTCAAAGGAATATTTAAGTCTTTTGCTCCAAAAATTCCTCCTAAAGTTTTACCCAGTGAGTTTAAACCACGCCCAACATCTGCAAATACATTGGTTTCAGTACTTCGTGATTCCAAGATCTCAGATGGTAGTAACCTCGAAATTGATTGGTCTAATATTTTGTTGTAACTCTTTTGATCTATTGGTTTTTCAAACCGACACAACAAATCAATTGCATGCTCAACATCGCTAATACCTTTTTTGTACTCAGACTGGTTTCGATGAATGAGACACTCGATGTAACTATAAAAAGCAACTTCATTACGTTGTGTTGATTGTTGTGCTGCCCATTCATACAATTCGATCGCCTTTGAATATTCGGCGGCTCCAGCATATGATTTAGCTAATGCTGTAGCGTGCTGAACTGTAGGATATTGCTGGTAAAAATATCTCAATAAATCCAATTTTGGCTGTTGATCCAAACATTGATCCAATTGCCTTAAATAATGATTAATTTGTTGCTGATTAGGTTCAGTCACTAAAAAATTAAGCTGATACTCTAGACATTGTTCATACCAAGCATGTTTTCGGGCATGAAACTCATAGGCAGGGATAAATTCGTTCTCGATCAACTGAATGAGTTGACGTGTATACAGGACATCTTCCTCAGTCTCTGAATGAAACTTCCATTGCTTGGGCAAAGACATCTTAAATAAGCGCAGCAAAAAGTTAGCACTCAGATCTGGACTCTCCATACTCACCAACATCAATTTATCTTGAGTGGAAAGATGCTCTTTACCTTTTTGAATGCGTGATAAACGTAATTTTAGAATTTTAGTCGGTAACATACGTATTCTTCGAATAACTATTCAGTAACTCTTCAACTCAAATTAGCATGGCTGAATACTGCTTAGCGAATAGCTTTAGACGAAGTGCAAAATATATCAATCTAATTATCCAAACTGCTCTAGAATTGGCATACCTACAACTGAATCAGTAAATAAAACAATTTCATAGCCACAACATTTTAGCTTTTTCACAATTTTCGCTAAAATAAGCAAAACCCTATAGGATAAATCTATGCAATACCGTTGCCCTAAATGTCAAAGCGTGAAAATTATGCCTGTCAGTCAGGGTGCAAATAGCCCTCGTCCCAATGTACCTAAAAGCTTAGTACTATTAGTCCCTGCGATCTTTATTTTACTGATCCTTGTCTTAATTAGTATTGGGATGTGGATTTTTGGAAATGGTGCAGGACAAGGCTTACAAATTGCGACAGTTGCTGTATTTGCTGTGTGTGTAATTGCAGGTGTTCTATTTTGGCGTGATCTTCCAGATTTTAAAATTTCAATGCAAGCCTTTATGCAAGCGCAAAAGCATTGGAAATGTCGTGATTGTAACCACGAATGGCAGAATTAATTTAAAAAGTAGAAAAGTTCACATCAGCTCAATGCTGATGTGAATGTTCTTGTTCGGCATGTTGATGCGTATGCTGGCAGTTCATTTCAGCATCATCTTCAATTTGTAATGTCACCTCAGCTATACCATGTTCATGTGCCAACATTTCGGTCGCAGCTTGATGTAATTGCTTACGATCAGCATTTGGTGCAAATAAATGTACGGTCAGATGAATATTCTTTGAGGTAATCGCCCAAACCTTAAGTTGATGAATACTCTCAACACCCTGTAACGCCAATAAGTCGTTACGCAGTTTTTCAATATCCACTTCTTCAGGTACACCTTCAAGGAGAATATTGATACTTTGACGAAGCAAAATCCAAGTTCTTGGTAACACCCAAAACCCAATTGCAACGGCAATAATCGTATCAACCCAATACCAATTGGTGTAGTAAATAATGACCGCACCAATGATCACACCAACTGAGCCAAGTGCATCACTTAACACTTCCAAATAAGCGCCTTTCATATTCAAACTTTCGGCTGCACTCGACATCAAAATCTTCATGGAAATAAGATTAATGACAAGACCCAAAGATGCAACAATAAGCATACCTACACTCTGAATCTCAGGAGGTTGTGTAAATCGTTGATAAGCTTCGTAAAGGATATAGATTGCAACAAAAAATAGCATGGAAGCATTAAATAACGCCGCCAAGATTTCAAAACGCTGATAACCAAATGTGCGTTTATTATCTGCTGGACGTTTAGCGATTTTAATCGCAGCCAAAGCAATCGCGAGTGCTGCCGCATCAGTAAACATATGCGCTGCATCGGACAGCAATGCCAAACTTTGTGTAATTAAACCCGCAATAACTTCGACGATTAAAAATGTTGTTGTCAGCACCAACGCAATCGTCAATTTTTTTGCGTTGCCTTCAGTAACTACAGCATGACTATGATCATGCCCTTGATGTCCACTCATGTTGGACTCCTTATCATTATCGGCGTAAAACCCATAGGGGTTTTACAAGTCAGCCAAAGTTGAAATGCTTTGGCTGGTTTAGTTTCTTCTTAATAAAATGCTTTACTAAGAAGATAACATAAATAGATTAAATGGTGCTTTCCTGACTTTTGCTGGATTTAATCTCATTCATCCAACGATAAACGATTGGTAAAATGAGCAAGGTCAGTAAAGTTGATGAAATAATCCCACCAATCACCACAGTTGCTAAAGGACGTTGCACCTCTGCACCAGTACCAGTCGCAATTGCCATTGGAATAAAGCCAAGCGAAGCAACAAAAGCCGTCATTAATACAGGACGTAATCTTAAGATTGCTCCCTGCCATGTGGCTTTATGCACATCAAACTGCTCACGAAGTTCTTTAATAAAACTCAGCATCACAAGACCATTCAATACAGCGACACCTGACAGTGCGATGAATCCCACACCTGCCGACATTGACAGTGGAATATCTCGAAGCCAAAGTGCAACCAAACCACCAGACAATGCGAATGGCACTCCGCTAAAGACCAATAAACTTTCTTTAAAGTTATGGAACACAGCCATCAATAAAACAAAGATGGTAATTAACGCGAGTGGAATCACGATCTGCATACGTGCTGCAGCAGAAGCCAAATTCTCAAACTGCCCACCATATTCCAACCAATATCCCGCAGGCAAAGGTTGTTGTTTAAGGGTTGCTTGTAACTCTTGGACAAATGAACCCAAATCACGCCCTTCCACATTGGCAGTCACAATGACACGACGTTTACCATTTTCACGTCCGACCTGATTCATACCTGAAATGGTTTCCACCTTGGCAATATCTTGCAACTGGATCAAACCACCATTAGGCAATTGGATAGGTAGTTGAGCTAGGCTTTGTGCTGTACGTTGACTATCAGGTAAACGGATTTCAAAATCAAAACGGCGGTCACCTTGTAAAATCTGACCGACATTCTGACCACCGACACTCGCTGCAACAACATCTTGAATCGATTTCACAGATAAGCCATATTGCGCTGCAAGTGCATGATTGATATCCACATTCAATACAGGTAAACCACTAGTTTGTTCAACTTTGACCGCTGTTGCACCTGAGATCTTTTGTACTTTCTGAGCAATTGCTTGTGCTTGTGTATTGAGCACCTCCATATCATCGCCAAAAACTTTGATACCGACATCACTCCGTACACCCGAAATCAACTCATTAAAGCGAAGCTCAATCGGTTGTGAAAACTCACTGTTGTTGCCTGGAATATTTTCCAGAAATGCCTGCATCCGTGTCCGTAACTCATCAATAGTTTCCTTTGGATTTTCCCACTGATCTCGTGGTTTTAATAAAATCACCGCATCGGAAATATTGGGTGGCATTACGTCCGTTGCAACTTCAGCCGTACCTGTTCGAGCAAAAACAGCTTTAACTTCTGAGAAATTCTTTAAGATTAGTTTTTCAGTATTTTCCTGCATTCTTAAAGATTGCTCCAAACCTGTACTTGGAGAGCGCATTTGCTGTAAAGCAAAATCCCCTTCACTCAATTGTGGTGCAAACTCACTACCAATTTGCGTGGTCAATACACCAGTCAAAACTAAAATACTCACCGCTAAAGTCACAACCACCATCTTAAATTGATATGCCCAATCTAGGATTTGTTGATATTTTCTTTTTAGCGCTTGCATCCAACGAGATTCTTTTTCTTTCACCTCACCTGTAATAAATAACGCCACAGCCGCTGGAACAAAAGTCACCGATAAGATCATGGCGCCAAGCAATGCCATCACCACGGTCATCGCCATTGGATGGAACATTTTTGCTTCTACACCTGTTAGTGCAAAAATCGGCAAGTACACAACAATAATAATCGCCTGTCCAAACAGTAACGGCTTACGTGCTTGTTTGGCTGCAAGGAATACTTCTTTAAAGCGCTCACGACGTGTTAATAATCGACCTGCATGATGTTGTGCTTCTGCGAGCCGTCGGATACAGTTTTCGACAATCACCACTGCACCATCGACAATAATCCCGAAGTCCAATGCACCTAGACTCATCAAATTGGCACTAATATTTTGCTCAGCCATTCCTGTTAAGGTAAACAACATCGAAAGTGGAATGACACAGGCAGTAATTAAAGCCGCACGGAAATTACCTAAGAACACAAAGAGAATCACGATGACGAGGATCGCACCCTCAACTAAGTTCTTTTGAACAGTTTTAATGGCTTTATTGACTAAACTGGTACGATCATAAACCGTTTCAATTTCAACCCCTTTGGGTAAAGTCGGCTGAATTTCTTGGATTTTTGCATCAACGGCTTGGGCAACGGTACGACTGTTTTCGCCCATCATCATCATGGCGATACCCAATACCGTTTCTTCGCCATTATAAGTTGCAGCCCCCGTACGTAAATCATGTCCAATCGCAACTGTTGCAATATCGGCTACACGTATGGGTAAACCATTTTTGACACTTACGGTAATATTTTGGATATCTTCAACAGTGCTCAACATGCCCGGAACACGGACAGTAAGCTGCTGACCATTTTCTTCAATAAATCCCGCACCACGGTTTTCATTATTTTCCTGTAGAGCTGTTTGAAACTCTGTCAGTGAAATTTGAAGCTGCTGCAAACGTTTTAAATCAGGAGAAACGATATAGGTTTTGTTGTAACCGCCAATACTATTGATTTCAGCAACACCTTTCACTCGCTGCAATTGCGGACGCACAATCCAGTCTTGGATCTCGCGCAAATCCATCGCAGTATATGGCGTACCATCTTCTTTTTTGGCATCAGGTTTAGCTTTAATCACCCACTGGTAAATTTCGCCCAAGCCCGTAGAAACAGGTGACATGAGTGGATCAACCGCATCTGGCAACTGCCCATCGGCTTCTTGCAAACGTTGATTAATTAACTGTCTCGCCCAGTAAATATCAGTGCCATCTTTGAAAATAATAGTGACTTGCGATAAGCCGTAACGAGAAATCGAACGGGTTTGCTCTAAGTTTGGAATCCCTGCCATGGCGGTTTCAATCGGATAAGTAATCCGCTGTTCGACTTCGAGAGCTGTATAACCATTGGCTTGGGTATTAATTTGTACTTGGGTATTGGTGATATCAGGCACTGCATCAATCGGCAGTTTTTGATAACTCCATACCCCAACCGCAATCCACGTCATCACAAACAACATGACCCAAATCGCATTACGGATCGCAAATTGAATAATGCGATCAAATAAGCCCTCTGGCTTCGGCAATTGAGAGGAATTAGTGTCCATGCGCAGCCTCTCCTTTCTCAAGCTCTGATTTCAGCAAGAAGCTTCCTTCAGCCACATAAGATTGACCTGCTGTTAAACCTTGGGTAATTTCAACCCATTGTCCATCTTGGGTACGCTGTCCAACTTGCACAGGTACTGCAACAAAATCAAAGCCTTTGTTTTGATTTGCTTTTGCAACAAAAACGGTATCTTTACCTTCAACCTGTTGAATCGCCTGTGCACTGACGCGGATGGCTGACTGTTTTGAGCCTGCTTGTAGCTCTACATTCACCATCAAATTTGGACGTAATTCGGCTGCATTTGACAATACTTTAGCACGTACTTGTAAACGCCCTGTTTGTGCATCGGCTTCAGTCGTAAGACTTTGCACTTGTGCGTTAAATTGATTGCCCGTTTGCAAAGATTTGAAGCGAATTTGTTGATTTGGCTGAACATTAACGTTCGCCACCGTTGGCATAACAAATTCCAACCAAAGTTGATCGAGTTGATCAATAGTGAACAACTGATCTGCAAGTTGGACATTTTCCCCAATCACAATATCTTTATTACTGATCACACCATTAATCGGTGCTGTCAAAGTGTAACGACCACTAGAATTCGAACCTGCACCAAAAGCTGTTAAACGTGAGCGAGCGGCTTGCACCTGAATTTGCGCTTGGCGATAAGCATTATAAGCACGCTGATAATCTTGTTTTGCAGAAATTCCCTGCGACCACAAACTGCGTTCACGTTCATAATCTTGTTTTGCCAAATCCAAATTAGTCTGCGCAATTTGTAAATTGGCTTGTTGATCGACTAAATCGGGTACCAACAAATTTGCTAGAGCTTGACCACGCTTGACTTGCTGGCCCAATTCAACATACACAGACTCCACTCGCCCTGCAAAACTCGGCGAAACGTGTGCTTGTCGATCCGTATTGACCATTATTTTTGCTGGAAAGGTCTGAACTTGATTGACTGCACCCAAAGCAACTTGAGCAAGTTTGACGTTTTGCTGTTGCATTTGCTCATTGGTCAGAGTGAGTTTTTCCTCGTCTTCCGCCTGCTCTTTTTCACCTTCAGCACCTTCTTTTTCATTTTCTTGATGGGCATGCTCTTGCTCTGCATTCTCTGTGGTTTCAGCTTTTGAACCCCATAACACAGCTCCAGCAAGTATTCCTGTGACAACAATAATGATGCTAATCCAAACCCATTGAGAACGTGTCTTTAATGTGTTGCCCATGTTTATTCTCCTAATTGGTTTGGAAATGAATTACTTTGTTGCCAAACACGTTGATTCAATTGCATCAGTGCATCTTTGGCTGTGATTTGCTCGACAGGAAGACCCATACGCGCACTTTGAACTTCTACACTCAACTGCCATGCTTGTTTAAGGAGTTGTACTTTACGCAAGCGAACATCTTGTAATTGAGTGGTCGCTTGCTGCACGTCAGTCACAGCAAATTTACCAAGACGAAAACCTTCTAAGGTTTTTTGCTGAACTTGGGTTGCCAAGGGCACCTGCTGATCATTCAGCTGTTTAAATTGCATGTGTAAGCCACGTAATTCTGCAAGGCGAACATCGATATCCATCTGATTTTGTTGGCGGTAGAAACGCTGTTGCTGTTGAATCAGTGTTTGTTTAGCCTCTGCAATCTGAATACCGTATTTTTGTGGATTAAAAATATTAAGAGGAATCTCAACGCCTAAACGAATTTGATTTTCAGTGTTTTGATCTGCTGATCGAGTCCGATTCACCCCTAAGGTCATAATCGGCTGAGGACGAGATTTTGCTTTGAGCTGCTCGATATTGGCTTGTTGACGTTGCGTTTCTAATTGCAAACTACGCTCAAACAAATTCTCAATATTTTGTTCATCAGTCTTCACAGCTGTGGCTCTTGCCCAAAGCTCATTGACAGTTGGTGCAATCATAAATTGATTCGCATCACTGCCCCAGAAACTGGCTAATTGTTTCTGTGCGACTTGCAGCTGTAAATCAGCCTGCTGAAAAATACGCTGATTCTCTAAATGAGCCATACGTACACGTTCGACATCAACTTGAGCAATACTACCGGCCTGATAGCGTTTTAAAGTGGCATCTAAATTTTGCTGACTCACCTGCAACTGTTCTGCGATCAATGACTTTTCTAATTGGAATAACGCCACTTGCGACCATGCGTATTGCACAATCAAATCAAGCTCTGCATTGTAACGTTGCTGTTCTAAATCAACTTGAGTTGCCGAAAGTTGAGCGACTTTCTGTGCTGCGCGACGCTGACCAAAAAGATCCAAAGCTTGTGAAACACCAATTGCGAGCTCTTGATCTTTATTACTTTGTAAGCCTGTTTGTTCCACTGAAATACTTGGATTGGCCCATAAAGCACTTTGTTTGAGCTGTGCACTCGCCATCTGTTGTTGTGTTTGCCAACTCGACTGATTCGCTTGATAGCTACGAATCTGTTCAAGGATCTGATCAAAACTAGCATTTCTTTGCATAGCACGATTGGGTGACTGATTGGCATCCAACAATGACTCTGCTTGCACAGATTGATTAGAAATCACCATTGCCAGTGTTAGCAAAAGAATTGAACATTTTGATGAAAATGCATAAGCACTTGGTTTTAGTGCATACGACCTATGCGTATTACTACGCTGATTAAAACTGGAAGACATAATGAAGCCCCGCAAATAAAGGAAAATTGCGGTGGGCTATTTTTCGGCTACCCCACCTATAGCGGGGCAAAAAGCGGCGGTGGATTTAATCTAGATAAATGCGGGGATTGGTAGGAATTCGACCAAATATAATTTTGCTTGAATTCTTTGACTCTAAGCAAAGGTTCATCAAGTTGTTGCTGTGCTTCAATCATCACAACATGAAAACAGGATGGCAAATGATCATGGTGATCCTGTAAATTCAAAGACATCGGTAAATCAGAGGCTTCCTGATCGGAAACCACTGAATAATGAGTCGATGCAATAGAACTTTCTGGAACATGATGACCAAAGTGCGTAACCACGCTGCTATTTGTCGTATTGATATTTTCATGTCCACAATACGCAGCCGCCACGTTCCAAAGACTTTGAAACATGAACAAACTGAGCAAGACGGTAATAAAAATACGAGAACGCTGCAAAGGTTACTCTTTTAGATAAAAATTGCACAGATGAACTATAGCAAGTAAGGTCAGTGTAATAAAATTACATTTCGGTCAGTTTAAATAAAAACCAACATTGCTGACCTTTAACTACTAAGTTCGACCGTATTCATGTTCAATCTTATTTTTGTTGAGCACTTAACTGCTCACCATGATTGACTTGTTTGGTTTTCGTTTCCTTTTGCGCTTGTAAATTCTTTTCCAAGAACATCAAGCCACCATCAGCGTGCGCTGTACCAGCAAAAAGACAGAAAACTAAGACACATAACTTTAGATTAACTTTAGATAACATAATTCAGACCCTATTCAAAAAATTCATCAATTATTGGAAAAACGCCAATAACCAAATCAGATAAACAACCTTAGTTTGAGTAAGCTCTGAAGCTTAGATAACTCTTACCAAGACCAAAATAAAACTAAAAAACAGTTGCTTAAAACCACCTAAAAATAGATGGGATCACACCTAAAAGCCGAAGCTTTTCAAATAATTGAACCAGTGCTGCAATCCAAAAAAACCAGACTACCTGCACCAAGAAAATCCGAAAATGTTTAGGCGAAATTTGATAGCATTCAGGTTCTGTATACTTTTTAAAACTCGGAATAAACCGAGGAATGCGATCCATATACGCTAAATACTTCATCCCATATTTCTTGCTCAAAAATTTTTCTTCTTGGCTAATCACATAGTGGTAATAAATCAGAAAATAAACAGTGAATATCAATGGGAATAAAAATGTTTCAGTTAAAAACATGATCCCCACACCACCTAAATAACTAAATAGATATAATGGATTGCGACATAATGAATATGGACCCTCCATTACCAATTTATTATTTTTATACCCTGAAATATAAATGCTGCACCAAATCCTCCCCATTGCTCCAACACCTACAAATAACCACCCCATCAACCATAAAAAATACCCGATTAATGAAGCATGAAAATGCCATTTGCTTAAACTTAATGCAACTATTATTAGGAGGAAAAAACCGATAAATCTTGAACTTAGCGTTCTAATTTTAGATGAAAGTAAATAACTCATAATTAAATACCTCCAAAAATCAAATATTTTGATTTTTTGAAAAATATATTATTCACTTGATATTTGAATGCATTTAAAATAACAACCCTAATAGCATTATTAAATAAACCATTTGGTAAATACCTATCATATACAAAGTGATATTTACTATTGTAAGAATCAACTAGAAACAACGAATAAACTAAATTCAATGAAGTTTTCTTTAATATAAAGAAAATCCCACCCATATATTTAGAGTATTTTTTACATAAATAATTAAGCATAATATAACCCTTTGAAATAGACCTATTTCTGGTGGGTTATTTTTCGGCTACCCCACCTATAGCAGGGTAAAGACAGGAGGTGGGTCTGAAATGAACAAATCAGGGGATTGATAGAAGTTCAGCCAAGTATATTTTTGTTTTAATTCATATATTTGAGATAAAATATACTCAACATCATTTTGTTGATTGAACACGGCAAGCTGAAAACACGAAGGTAAATGATCATGATGATTGACTGTCAAAACTTGATCAGAATCTTGTTCAGTAATTGCGAAAGCATCTTGATTCTTTGAAGATTTGTCAATGTCGTGATGACCAAAATGAGTTGTTATAGTAAGTGGTTCTATCGTCTGTTCATGAGCACAATACGCAGCCGCCACGTTCCAAATACTTTGGAATATGAATAAGCTAAGTAAGACGGTCATAAATATACTAGAACGGCGCACTTTTATATCAAATGTTCAAATAATATGTAGACTATATCAAGTAAGCTTGATGTAATAAAATTACATTGTAATAAAAAACCATTCGTCAAAATTTTAATTAATTTAGAATCAAACTGATGAAATAAATAAAATTACAACATTTTAGTAAAAAAAGCTTTATAGTATAAAAAAGACACAAAAGTGGGAGGCCAATATGAATATCAAACAACTCAAACAATCGGCTCACTCTTTTATTGTAAACCTTATAGATCACCAAGATCTTCCTGATGCAAAGTCTGAGATAAGTAAAGCACATTACTTTGAGAGATTAGCAACACATGAACATCAAACGTTACAATCTCTAAAACAGTCCTCCAACGACCGAAATGCAGTTTGGTATTATTTGCGAGCAGCATTAAGAGGCGATGCAGAAGCAGCTTTTAAATTAGGAGAAAGCTATTTACATGGTGACTTGGGGTTAGACAAAGATTATAGGAAAGCGCAATATTGGCTGGATAGGGCTGTTTCATTAGGTCATCCTAAAGCGAGAGCCTATTTATATAATGCTTTTAGTGAAATAGCATTTTCATAAGTTGTAAAAAACCAGCCCTGAGGCTGGTTTTTTTATTAGCAGAAATTAACCGCTAATTTTTTTGTATTTGGTACGTTTTTGAGCCGCATCTTCACCTAAACGTGACTGACGGTATGCTTCATATTCTGCATAGTTACCAGTATAGAATTCTGGTTGTTCGTTTTCAAACGACAAGATATGCGTTGCAATACGGTCAAGGAACCAACGGTCATGCGATACTACCATTACCGTACCAGGGAATACCAAAATAGCATCCTCTAGTGCACGTAAAGTTTCGATATCCAAATCGTTTGATGGCTCATCCAGTAGGATTACGTTAGCGCCCATTTGAAGGATCTTGGCAAGTTGTAAACGGTTACGTTCACCACCAGACAGTTCACCTACGCGTTTCTGCTGATCTTGACCTTTAAAGTTAAAGCGACCGATATATGCACGTGATGCAATTTCGTAATCACCAATTTTTAAGATATCTAAACCACCAGAAACTTCTTCCCAAACAGTTTTATTGTTGTCTAAGGTGTCACGGATCTGACCAACATAAGCCACTTTAACTGAATCACCTAATGTCACAGTACCTGTATCAGGTTGCTGCTCACCAGTCATCATACGGAATAACGTCGTCTTACCTGCACCGTTTGGACCAACGATACCGACAATCGCTGTAGGCGGTACAGTAAAGCTTAAGTTCTCGTACAATACGCGACCATCAAACGATTTACTGATGCCTTCAACTTCAACAACCTTATTACCTAGACGTGGACCAGGTGGAATGTAGATTTCAGACGTTTCATTACGCTGTTGGAATTCTTTAGAGTTAAGCTCTTCAAAACGTTCCATACGCGCTTTGTTTTTCTTTTGCTGACCTTTCGCATTTGAACGAACCCATTCAAGTTCTTTTTTCAATGCTTTAGCAAAAGATTCTTCTTGTTTCTGTTCTTGCTCTAAACGCGCATTCTTTTGCTCTAACCAAGAAGAATAGTTACCTTGATAAGGAATACCATGTCCACGGTCAAGTTCAAGAATCCACTCAGCCACGTTATCTAAGAAATAACGGTCATGCGTAATCGCAACGATAGTACCAGGGAAATCTTTTAAGAAACGCTCTAACCAAGTAACTGATTCAGCATCCAAATGGTTCGTTGGTTCGTCTAGAAGCAACATGTCTGGCTTAGAAAGCAATAAACGACACAATGCTACACGACGGCGCTCACCACCTGAGAGTTTAGTAACATCAGCATCCCAAGCAGGAAGATTTAATGCGTCAGCAGCTATCTCAAGTTGATTATTGAGATTATGTGCGTCCCAAGCATGAATAATTGATTCTAACTTTTCTTGCTCTTTTGCAAGTGCATCAAAATCAGCATCAGGATCAGCGTATTCAGCAAAAACTTGATCAAGACGTTCTAGAGCATCAAGCGCCTCGCGTACACCATCTTCAACGTTTCCGCGAACATCTTTAGTAGGATCAAGTGGCGGTTCTTGTTCTAAGTAACCGATTTTGATTCCAGGTTGTGCACGAGCTTCACCAGAGAAATCTTTATCTACGCCCGCCATAATACGGAGCAAGGTAGACTTACCTGCACCGTTTAAACCAAGCACACCAATTTTTGCACCTGGGAAAAATGATAAAGAGATGTCTTTTAAGATTTCGCGCTTAGGCGGAACCATCTTCGACACTCGGTTCATCGTATAAATATATTGGGCCACGCAGGACTCCTCAATTGAAAAACCAATACATCGCGAAAAGCGAAAAATAATCGCACGTATTATACGCTGAAAACCCAATCAACATGAAGTTAAGTTAGATTTTGTTTGTGCCAATTAAAAGCATTTTCTTTTTCAAGACTTTACGCCATTTGATTAAAAACACACACCAAGTCTTATGCAGCCACATCTTGCTATAGATATGAATAAAAACGCTATAAATCGCATAATTTATGCACCATTTTGGATAAGTTTTAGGCTACACTCGCTGATTATTTAACTCACGAAGATGATGTAACCATGACATACAAAGATGAAACTTTAGCCATTCATGCGGGATATTCACCAGAAGCAACCACCAAAGCAGTGGCTGTTCCAATTTATCAAACAACATCTTATGCCTTTGATAACACTCAACATGGTGCCGATTTATTTGATTTAAAAGTTCAAGGCAATATTTATACTCGAATCATGAATCCCACCACAGCTGTACTTGAGCAACGTATCGCTGCACTGGAAGGTGGGATTGGCGCTTTGGCACTAGCATCAGGAATGGCAGCAATTACCTATTCGATTCAAACGATTGCTGAAGCTGGAGATAATATTGCATCCGTATCTACTTTATACGGTGGTACTTACAACTTATTTGCTCATACTCTACCTAAGCAAGGCATCGAAGTTCGTTTTTTTGATTATCAAAACCCAGAAGCACTACGTTCAATCATTGACGACAAAACTAAGTTAGTTTTCGTTGAATCGATTGGTAATCCACTTGGTAATATTATTGACCTCGAAGCAATTGCCAAAATCGCACATGAATATGGTGTACCTGTCATTGTTGATAACACAGTGGCAACACCTGCTCTACTCAAACCATTTGAGTTTGGTGCCGATATCGTAATTCATTCACTCACTAAATATATCGGTGGTCATGGCAACAGCATTGGCGGCATTATTGTGGATAGCGGGAAATTCCCATGGGGTAAATATCCTGAACGTTTTAAAACTTTAAATACTCCTGATCCAAGCTACCACGGCGTGAACTATGTTGAAGTATTAGGTGAAGCCGCCTATATCGCACGTGCGCGTGTCGTTCCATTACGTAATACTGGTGCTGCAATTAGCCCACTCAGCGTATTTTTGATTTTACAAGGATTAGAAACCCTAAACCTACGGATGGAACGTCACACCGAAAATGCCCTGAAAGTTGCCGAATATCTGAAACAACATCCAAAAGTAAAATGGGTGAACTATGCAGGTCTTAGTGACCACCCACAGCATAAATTGGCACAAAAATACGTGAAAGGTAAACCTTCTGCGATCCTTTCCTTTGGAGTTCAAGATGGTCGTGAAGGAGGAACTCGTTTTATTGATGCATTACAGTTGTTTACTCGTCTCGTAAACATTGGTGATGCAAAGAGTTTGGCATACCATCCAGCAACTACAACTCATCGCCAATTGAATGCAGAAGAACTTAAATCTGCAGGCGTGAGTGAAGATCTCGTTCGTTTATCTGTTGGTATTGAGCATATTGATGACCTGATTGCCGACCTCGAACAAGCTCTTGCACAAGTATAATTTATAAGCAAAAGAATAAGCCCCATAATTGGGGCTTATTTTTTATACAAAATCCATTAAATATTCGTTCTTTTTCAAGTATTACAATATCTTGTTTTAGAGTTTTTACTCTAAAAAAATTATTATATTTCAAACATTTAAACTAGACAAACCTAAAATATCGGTTAATATTACACCAAAATAAAGTGCAGTGTTTAATCGCAATAAGAAAGCATTGCAAACAACAGCTTGATTAATGTAGGTAACGTACATGAACGCAAAACTCAAAAAACTTTTTAATCAAAAAGTCGACGGTAAAACAATCATTGTCACTGGTGCTTCAAGTGGTATTGGTTTAACGGTTTCAAAACACCTCGCTCAAGCTGGTGCGCATGTCTTATTGCTCGCTCGTACCAAAGAAACTTTGGATGAAGTAAAAGCAGAGATCGAAGCAAACGGAGGAAAAGCATCGGTATTTCCGTGTGATTTAAATGACATGGAATCAATTGATGCGGTTTCGAAAGAAATCCTTGCCTCAGTTGATCATATTGATATTCTGATCAACAATGCAGGCCGCTCAATTCGTCGTGCTGTGCATGAATCAATTGATCGTTTCCATGATTTTGAACGTACTATGCAACTGAATTATTTTGGCGCAGTTCGTTTAGTACTCAATGTATTACCGCACATGATGCAACGTAAAGATGGTCAAATCATCAATATCAGCTCAATCGGTGTACTTGCCAATGCAACTCGCTTCTCAGCTTATGTTGCATCTAAAGCTGCATTAGATGCTTTCAGCCGTTGTTTATCTGCTGAAGTGCATTCTCATAAGATTGCAATTACTTCGATTTATATGCCTTTAGTCCGTACGCCAATGATTGCACCGACTAAGATCTATAAATATGTACCGACTCTTTCACCTGAAGAAGCAGCTGACCTAATTGCTTATGCTATCGTGAAACGTCCGAAGAAAATTGCGACACACTTGGGTCGACTAGCTTCAATCACCTATGCAATTGCACCTGATATCAACAATATCTTGATGTCGATTGGCTTTAATTTATTCCCTAGCTCGACAGCATCAGTGGGTAAGCAAGAGAAATTAAATCTAATCCAACGTGCGTATGCGCGCTTATTCCCAGGCGAACACTGGTAATCTGCGATAATCTGAAAAAGCCTCCTCTGCGGAGGCTTTTTTATGTACAAAAATACAATGTGTATAAATCCAAACTTATCCACAGGGTGTTGATTATCTAAGCAGATTTCGGCTGTTGTCCGACCCAACGACTGGTTTTTTCTAAAGCCAATTTCAGATCGGTTTCATGTATATTCCACTTTTGAATCAGTTGAGCCAATGAAGTCGTATTCAGTGGCTCAGTTCGAATAAAATCTAACATTTCCTTAGACATCTCTAACTTCTGAGCCAGCCATTTCCATTTTAGTATCACTCTTAAGACAGCTAAAGGCACATAGCGTGTAGGTGCTTGCTGATTAACTTGTGTAGCGATGATATTAAACATCTCAGCTAAAACAAAACGTTGTTGATGAGCTACCAACAGCTCACGTTGGGCTAAACTGTTCTCGGTTGCAGCAAGTACCATGACTTTCACCAAGTAATCTACTGTCACCAGTGGCAAATAATGTTGAGGTGTGGCAGGTATTGCACCCATTTTTTTCCGCTTTAATAAATCCACCATTTGGGCAATCGGTTGATTGTCAGGAATTTCTCCCGTAAGCGCATCGCCCACGACAGTAGCTGGATGAATGATTGTCCAATCGATCTTTAATTCTTCTGCCAATCTCATCCACGCATAATGAGCTTCAATTTTGGATGCCTCATACGCACCCAATTGTTGATAAACCCTATTCCAGTCAGTGGCTTCAGGTTGATCGAGACAAATCCCCGCTTGTTGTAAATGCGAGTGAATAGTCAACATGTACCCTGAAACGTGGATGGCTCGATCTAATTTGCAGTATTTATTCAGACTTGAAAGTAAATTCAGTGCCCCTTCAACATTAACTTTGCGCGCATGTCGCATACTTAAATCCCAAGCAAACAATGCACTACTGTTGTACAAAGTATTCACTTGCTGCAATTGTTCCCAAGTGCTGCTCTCTATGCCCAAATCAACTTGCGTCACATCACCTTGCACACACTGAAAACGCTCTAAATTTATATTTCGATTTCTCAGCCAATCTTCGAGCTGTCTTTGCTGCTGAGCTTTATTACGGAGCAATGCAAAAACTTGATGCCCTTGTTGTAGCAATTCGGCAATCAAAAACCGCCCAACAAATCCTGTTGCACCAGCAACAAATGCGACTTGTAAAGATTGCTCTGCTTTTAAAGTTGTTTGTTTCATTTGAATGACTCTTTTTTGTCGTTGTAGGAATAGGCTAAAGGATGGAGTACACTCAAAGGTCAAGGGTATTTTTATAAAAACTCAAAAATAAAAAGGTCTTATTATGTTGATTGGACAATTATCTAAACATAGCGAATTAAGTAAGGATACCATTCGTTTTTATGAGAAAATGTCGCTTATACAATCAGTTACTTGCGCTAATGGTTACAAAGACTACTCAGAGCAAACTTTGCAACAACTGTTATTAATTCGAACAGCAAAAAATTTGGGATTCTCACTCAATGAAATTAAACAAATTTTAGAAATGACCTCAGAACAAGAAATACCCGCACATCAAATGCAAAATATCTTTCAAGAAAAACTCGCGGCGATAGATGAAAAAATCTTTCAACTCCAACAAATTCGAAACATGCTGAGCCAATTCACTCAAGGTGAACCGTGTCCTTTGCGAAGGGATTGTTCTATTCCACAATTAAAGTAATTGTTTTTTAAAAAATTACTATTTAATCGTCACTATATTCTGACTGCTAAAGCCTTCCAGAACGCTCAGGTCTTTCTCACCATCTAAAAATACAATCATAAAAAGCATACAAAATAGTGTCATTTTCATGCTTTTTTAGCGGTATATAACAAACGGTAAAGATTCAGTAACAGAATCTTGCTTAGTGTAGAAAGGATCAGATATGAGTCAGACATATAGCAAGGAAGAAAGAACGAGCCGCATTAAAGGCATCGTTGGTGCAGCATCAGGGAATTTAGTGGAATGGTTTGATTTTTATATCTATGCCGTTTTTGCTGCTTATTTTACTCATGCATTAACCGCTCCAGATATGGAACCCACGACCAAAGCCATTTATGTGTGGGGGGTGTTTGCAGCGAGTTTCTTTATGCGTCCAATTGGAAGCTGGTTGTTTGGACGAATTGCTGATCGGCATGGTCGTAAAAAATCGATGGTGATCTCGATTTGCCTGATGGCACTCAGCTCATTTCTTTTTGCTGCCCTACCAACCTATGATCAAGTCGGCATGCTCGCTCCATTTTTATTACTGATGGTTCGCTTATTACAGGGGTTATCTGTAGGTGGTGAATATGGTGCAGTTGCCACCTATATGAGTGAACTGGGTTTAAAAGGTCAGCGTGGTTTTTTTGCTTCTTTTCAATACGTCACCTTATCAGGAGGCCAACTACTAGCAAGCTTACTTGGGGTCATCTTACTGGGCTTCATGACCGAACAACAATTAAATGATGGGGGATGGCGTATTCCCTTCGTGATTGGCGGTGTAGCTGCATTGCTTTCATTGGCTGCACGTAGCCGTTTAGAAGAAACCTTATCAAATGAAGATGCTGAACGTGAAGAATCGGGAAGCTTAATTGCACTATTAAAGCAACATTGGAAAACTTTCTTATTGGTGGTGGGTTATACCTCAGCAGGTTCACTGACATTTTATGTAGTGACTGTATATTCAAAGACCTACCTAACCAATATTGGCATGGATGGTAAAACAGTGGGGTTTATCATGACCACTGCTTTATTTGTTTTTATGATCGCTCAACCCTTTTTTGGAATGTTGTCTGATCGAATTGGCCGTCGTGCCTCTATGCTCGCTTTTAGTCTATTGAGTGCTATTTTCATCTATCCCGTGATGGTGACAGGAATGCGTAGTTTTGCAGACTCGCCTGTGATTATTACCTTATTACTCATTTTCTTGATGATGTTGTTGAGCTTCTACACTTCAATTAGTGGTTTGGTCAAAGCAGAAATGTTCCCGCCTCATGTACGCGCATTAGGTGTTGGTTTCTCCTATGCGGTGGGTAATGCACTATTTGGTGGTTCTGCACCTTCTGTTGCACTGTTATTCAAAGATGCAGGCATTGAAAATACATTCTTCGTATATGTCATTATCATGTTGATCATTTGTTTCTTCTGTAGTTGGGCATTACCGAAAAAACCTGAATATTTAGAACATGACCACTGATAAAATTTAATCATTTAAATCAACCACTTTTGTTCTACTAAAAGTGGTTTTTTATTTTTATTGATCAAGATAAGGATTAAATTTAACTAAATATTTAAATCCACTTTGTACCACCATCGCAGTACGTGATTTCGGACGAGCTTGAGCTTCATGTTGGGTGAATTCAATCATATGTTGATTAAAATCTAAACGTGGATATTGTTGATATAACTGTGTTCTGAATGTAGTAGAGAACTCAAAACCACGACTGCCTATCACATCACAACTGGCTGCTTGTTGTAGTAAATGTGCCTCTACACCATCCTCAAGCGCCACGAATGGATTCATATGCATACTGATCGCATCAAATAATTGATCAGCACGTGGTATTTGCCAACCACGTTGTATTGACCAATCTTTGGCTGCATAAGCGCCCTGTCCTGCAAAGCAACGACAGTTTGCATGGTGTTGGTAATGCTGCTCAGTCATTCCCAAATCATGCAACAAACATGAAACGGCCAATAACTCCTCATCCATTTTTAGCTTCTGAAGCTTGGAAAATGCAACGGCGTAATACCAAGTCCTCAAACAATGATTTTGTAAAGCAATTGAGCTACAGGACTGCATCTTTTCAATTGCGTGTTTGATCTCGACACTATCAGGCAAATGCAAATCATCTATCTGTAATATTTTTGGAGCTTTGGTCATACTGCTTGCAAATGCATACATTTTTACACTTTGCTGAAGTAAAGGCAGCAAACTATGACTTAACAATGTCATACGATCTGTTAAGGATAAATCACCTGAAGTTTGAACCATCCATACCTGTCGACCGATTTGCATTTGATCCACCAATAAAATTAGAGTAATTACTCTAATTTTTATAAGTATTCTGTTTAGATGTCAACTCAGGATAATAAACGTTCCAGAAATCAACTAATTCAACCAAAATACCAAACCATAAAAGCATGCCAAACTTAATATAATCGTTAACAAGGTATGACGAACTACATAGGCAATCAAAATCGTCAAAATCGTGGCGAGAAAATAAGGATTGAGTAAACTCTCACGAAATGCACCATGCTCATCCATAAACACGATTGGGGTGGCAATTGCAGTCAATAAACATGGGGCAGAATACTGCAAAGATTGCTGAAACCATTTCGGCAGTCGCAAAGGAATATTAGGTTCAAGCAATATATAGCGGTTCATAAATACAACTAGTGCCAAAATAATCAGGATAAACCAAGTCATACTTTACGCTCCCGAAAATTCTGTAAGCAAGTCGCAGCAAACATCCCGATCACTCCAGCCATGATTGCCGCACTTTTAATCCCTAGACTTAAAAAAACCACCGTTAATGTGACTGAAACAAGAACACCAACCAAAGTATTTAAGTTTTTAATAAATGGAACTACGATTGCAATAAAAGTTGCCACGATGGAAAAATCGAGATGGTATTGATCTAAATTAGGGACTGCAGTAGCAAGGAATACACCACAAGCGCTAAACAGTACCCAACACAAATAAAAACAAAGTCCAGCACCAAGTAGATAATGAATATAATGTTGTTGCTTTTTAATACTCACCGCAAACAATTCATCCGTCAGCAAAAAACCCAGCATCAAACGATTTTTTAAGGGCTGTTTGGAGATATCTTCTCGCAAATACAAAGCATATAAATAATGCTGTGTAGTAATCAGAAAAACTGAAATAATAATCGTTAACGCAGGTGTACCCGCCATCACTAGACCCAAGGTCATCAACTGTGCTGCACCCGCAAAGACAAGTGCAGACATTGCAATGGCTTGCATGGTTGTAAGGCCTGCTTGAATCGCCATCGAACCTGCCAACAAGCCCCAAGGTAATACGGCAAAACACAATGGAAGTATTTTGATCACTCCATTTAAAAATGCCCGTGATTCGGTCATCGGGGTATGATCTATGTTTTCAGCTAACATCTACATCACAATCATTGATTAAAAACCCAATGACTATGCCAAATCTAGATCATCCAAGCTTGTATAAAATTGCTGTTTTTTTTATTTGAGATAAGCAGTATAACCGCCTGGCGTAATACCAAACGTTTGACGAAAATGCCGACTAAAATGACTTTGATCTGAGAAACCACATTGCTGTGAAACTTCTGATAAGTTCAAACCCTGTCTCAATAATTTTTGTGATTTCTGTAATCGCGCTTGGATCAACCACGCATGTGGTGAGAGTCCCACATGCTTTTTAAATTGACGTAAAAATGCCACTGGTTCAGATTCGCCATTTCAGCCAATTCGATGAGTGAAAACTCTTGCTCAGGCATACTGGCCATTAATTCTTTAATATTAGGACTTACGCACTATCATTTATAGATTCTCTGTGGTAGCAGATGATTTTTATCGAGAATAAAGTCATCAATGAAGTCTTTGATGATTGGTCTAAATAAGTTCTTTTGCC